>NZ_QUAJ01000018.1 GCF_003391055.1 Psychrilyobacter piezotolerans | reverse complement strand
TCATAAAAAATATGGAGATTTGTATTATTCTTAAATTTTTACAACTTAATATTTTCGAAGAAGCTTATTTTCTAAGCCCCTTTTTATATACATTTTTTTATTCATTTATTTCCTAAAAGTAATTTTTTCTCTAAAAATTCTTTATCATCCAACTAAACTTCTTCTTTTTTACAAATATTCAAATTTATAATTTCCTAGATAATAAAAAAAAGAATCATCTCAATTGAGGTGATTCTTTTTTCTACCCTGCTTCCATTTCATTCAAAACTTTTTTTTCGCCTTCTAAATGGGCTATATCACCTAAAGACAGGATGGAAAATCCAAATTCATTGTAGACTAACTTGGTTATACTGGTATTAGAGATTATAAATTTTTTATGTGTTTCATAGGGAATAGACAGTAAATCCCTGATCAATGGGCTGATAACCCCACCATGGGTCACTACAACCACCTTTTGGTTTTTATGATTTTCAATAATATCTATAAGGCTATCCATCGTTCTTTTAGTCACGTGATTATAAGATTCACCATTTGGAATCATATAATTTTTACTGTCATTTCTATAGTATTTATATTGAGTGGGAAAAAACTTCTTAATTTTTGGCCAGTCAGCACCTTGAAATATTCCCCAATGTCTTTCTCTGACACCAGAAATTTCAACTATATCTTTACCTATATGCTGGTTTATTATGTTTGCTGTATCAACAGCTCTTTTTAAATCACTGGTATAGATTACATCGGGATCTATTTTTTTTATCCTCTGGGCTAAAAGGTTAGACTGGTGGATACCGTTGTCCGTTAATGGACTGTCTAATTGTCCCTGTATTAGCTTTTTAGTGTTCCAAATTGTTTCTCCATGTCTAATTAGGAAAATTTCTGTATTCATCTTTGTCACCTCGTAAATTTTATCTGCTTTTAATTTTACCATATTTTGTAGAATAAAAACAGGCATGGTATAATGATAAAATAAACAAATAGGAGCTGATAGGATAGATGAGATGGGGAGAAAAAAGATATAATTCATTGAATTATTTTTTAAGAGAAAAATTTGGAGAGAAAGTATATAAAGTTTCTTTGGATGGCGGATTTACCTGTCCCAACAGAGATGGAACATTGAGTAAAAAAGGCTGTATATTTTGCAGCGATAGCGGAAGCGGGGAATTTGCAGGGTCCAGAAAAAAAAGTATAACAGATCAAATTGAGGAACAACTGGAGTTAATCGTTAAAAAATTTCCCCATGGAAACGTCATTGCTTATTTTCAGAATTTTACAAATACATATGGAGATTTAGAATATTTAAGGAAAATATATGAGGAGGCACTTTCCCATCCCAGGGTAGTGGGGCTGGCTATAGCTACCAGGCCGGATTGTATAGATGACAAGATCTTAGATTTATTGGAGGAACTGAACAATAAAACTTTTTTATGGATAGAATTGGGTTTGCAGACTACTGATGAAAAAACAGCCGAGAATATAAATCGAGGGTGGAAATTAGAAGTATTTGATGATATCATGAGCAAGTTAAACAATAGAGATATAAAAGTGGTTGCCCATATTATTTTGGGTCTTCCAAATGAAAGCTTTGAGACCATGTTAGCTTCCATAAGGCATATAGTCAGGGAAAAAGTGTGGGGAGTAAAATTTCATCTTTTACATATAATTAAGAATACAAATTTAGAAAAATTGTATATAGAGACAAAATTTCACACTCTGACTAAGGAGGAGTATATAGAACTGATAGCAAAGGGGATCGGAATTTTAGATAAAGATATGGTTATCCATAGACTGACCGGGGACGGAAGCCGTGAAACACTTATGGAACCTAAATGGAGTTTGGACAAAAGAAATGTTTTAAATTCCATAGAAAAATATCTTAAAGAAAACAATGTATCACAAGGGGATCAGGATGAAAAGATTACTTAGTTTTATAGCATCTGATAACTATCTTGATCAAATAGGAGATGGATGGATTGGCTTGAATAAAATTTTACAGGAACATCAATTAGATGGGATTGAAACCATGACAGGGGGATTTTATAAACCTGAAAATATAGAGATCGTGAAACCCGTCGGACACCACCTGTTATATTTTCCATCCTGGCTGCATATGTGGCTGGAAGATGAGGTGGAATTGATAAAGGAATTTGAAAGTTTGGAAAAAGCTGTAGAAGTTTATGGGGGATGGGGTCGTCAGAGATTGATTGATTTTTACAGGGAGGAGTTTTTGGACTCCATTAAGATGGGATCGGAATATATGGTTTTTCATGTGGCCCATGTTGGACTGGATGAAGTATTTGGCGATAATTTTAAATATGGAAATAAAAAAGTACTGACTTATACAATTGATCTTCTTAACGAAGTTTTTAAAGATATGGACAATGGGCCTATCCTGCTTCTGGAAAATTTATGGTGGCCTGGAATGGATCTTTTGGATGAGGCAGAAACAAAAGATTTTTTGGATCAGATAAACTATTCCAACAAGGGGATCATGCTGGATATATCCCATCTGACACTAACAGATGAAAATATAGACAATTTTGAAAATATTGAAAAATATATAGAAAAGGTGATTTTAAATTCTCCGACTTTAAAAAAACATATTCGTGGAATTCATCTAAATGCAACCTTTCCGCTTTTATATAGAAAAAACAAATTAAAAGAAAATAAAAATAAAATAGCTGTAATTAAAAACAGAGTGGAAAGGTATGGGATCATAATGGATCACATAACCAATTTGGACTCCCATAAAATATATGACGATACCTCAATAAATAAAATTTTAAAAAAACTAGATATTGAATATTTGGTCTATGAATTTAAATGGAAAGATAAAAAAGAATTGCTGGAAAATTTAAAAATCCAAAATAAAGTCCTATTAATTTAATTATGGATTTATTTTGTTGTTATCACTTATTACAATTTAAAAAAAAATCCTTTGTATTTATATATAAAGGATTTTTTTATTCCTGTATATAAATATAATGAAATGTAATTATTAATAATTACTCGGAGTAATTTATGGAATTTAGAATTTTGTCGGTGTTAAAAACAATTATTATTCATCTGATGTATATTGTTTTTAACATCTTGTTATTTTATTTTTTTCTATGAAAAATTCAAAAAAAATTAGAATTATATCTCAGCGATTAATTTTTCATAAAGTTAAAATTTATAATAAATATGAAAATATATTTCCTTTCCTAACTTCCCTGCGAAAAGAGATAACTGTCCAAGTCAACAAAAATCGGGTGTCCGAATTTATAAAATCCACAAAAATTAAGGGTTTTTAAGAAGGTTCGAATTCCAATAAAAGCCTATCTTTTCTTCCCTCTTTCTTTTGATCGGTAGATTAAGACCCGCTGCAGAATACTTCAAACACGAGAGAATCTCTATGGATCTATTTTTAAAATTATAAAATTTATAATTAGTTCAAGTGATAAAATAAACAGAGTAATATCATATAAAACCAAATAAAGGTTAATTTAGTTGCCACTTTATAAAATTTCTATAAAATCCTTTGTTTTAAAGGGAAAACTCCAGTATATTATTTGAAGTAATTATAAGCTGTTTAATAATAATGAATATAACAGTTATTATATTCAGTATTATTATCTTTGATATACGATTAATAATTATCTGCACTAATATAACCGGGTAAAAAAAAGCTAACATCAAATTAACTTGGGTAATTTGGTGATAGCTCTTTTTTCTAATATGTTCTTTGCGTTGATATATACTTCGGTAACCTTGGTGTCAGCATGACCTAAAAAGTCACGTATTTCCAAAATATCTGCACCACGTAAAGAAAGTTCTGTAGCAACAGTATGTCTGATATTATGAGGAGAAATCTCTTTGCCTATGATAAGTCCTTTATTTTTTATGATTCTATACAAATTATTATAGGACATTTTTTGGTTGGGACTGAAAGTTCTTGAAAATATATAGTGGTCTAAAATCTCATCTAAACCGATCTTATACAGTTTCATAATGTAATTTTTAAATTCCATTATTTTTTTATAACACTCATCGTGGAGGGGTTTATACTGTTCCTTCCCGCTTTTTGTCTCTTTCAGCCTCAAAACAATACTGCCCTGTCTTTCAATGATATCATCATATTTTAAATTTATCAGCTCGGAACTTCTCAGTCCGGTATAAAATAAAGTATATAGGATAACTAAATCTCTAAAACTTTTATCGTCCATAACGGAAAAATTTAATATGATTTCCTTTAACTCCTCATAGGAAAGTTTAAGAACATTATCCAAATTATGCTTAGTTGTCTTAAACAACGGAATATATTTGAATGGATTGTTATAACCATTCTTTTCCAATTCCTTATATAAACTCTTCAGGGAAGATATGATCTTATTGATAGAACTTTTTTTTAATTTCCTCTCGTGGAGGAGATGTTTCAGATAGTCCTCTATATCTTCCTTTTCAATGTTATTCATCATATTCATAGTTTCATCAGGGTTCAAATCCCCGTCATATTCATATATATATTTTAGAAAATCATTCAAGTGAAACATATAATCCTTCAAAGTTTTTTCAGATTTATAGATAGAAAATATTGTCCCGCTATTCTCTCGGTTTCTCCTTCGTTTTTTTGGAATCGATAAACTGGTATCTTTTTTAACTAACTCCATCGCTCCTCCTAAAGTCCTATTATTTATCATATAGAAAACGTTTTGTGGCCCTATAAAATTGTTTGACGCTGTAAATACACCTGTGAAAATAAAAAACCTCTAATCTAACAACTATACAAAAAAGTTATTTTTAGAGGTTTTTAAACTCTTTAATCTTCCCATTCAAAATCTAAAATTTCAATTTTATAATCCCTGCCTGAAATCCCTTTTAAATGAATTCTTTTATTAAATTCTTTAGTCTCATTATAATCCAGATTTTTTATGGTAAAGGTCTTCACAATGGAATACTGACCATCAATTTTCCATATTACATTATAGGTAACATACTCTAACTTTTTTCTACTTTTATTTGTGATACTTCCTGTAAGACTTCTCCCATCACTCCTTTTAGGAGAAAGTTCAACATTGGATAACTTTACCTTCTTTTCAAACTCTTTTTTACTTTCTACTTCTTTTTCTGGTTCCCAGGTTTTATCTTCCTTCAACACAATGTTCTTCCCTTCAGCATCTTTCACTATTTCTTTTGCTTCTGAATCGTTTACTGCATAATAGTTTTTCTGTGGATTTGTTACTTTCGTATCTTTCACCATTTCTTTCCCTTCAGCATCTTCCACTATTTCTTTTGCTTCTGAATCATTTATATCGGAATAGTTTATATCAGAATAGTTTTTCTGTGAATTTTTTACTCCAGCATCTTCCACTATTAATTTCCCTTCAGAATCTCTCACTATTTCTGTTACCTCTGAATATGTAAAAATTGTAATGGCTAAAAAAGTAAATATAATCATTTTTCTCATTTTAATCACCCCTATATATTTTTACCTCTAAGATTAAAAAATTCCTTTAAATTTTCTTTACTTGTATTTAATATTAATTTTTTATCATAGTCTCCTATTAATTCTACAGCTTCAGTTAATTCACCAATAAGAGTAGAGAAATGTGCATCGCTGCCTAAAGAAATATACGGTTTATATTTAAAACAAAGTTCCATGATTTTTTCACAGTTTGGCTTTGATCCTCCTCTGCTGGTAGTCAGTGATCCGTTGTTAATTTCTATAGCTACATTATATTTTTTTGCTGCAACAACTACTCTTTCATAATCTATTGGAAATTCCGGATTTCCCAAATGAACCAAGATATCTACCGCATTATTTTGTATAACATTTATAATGGCCACAGTGTTTTTATTTATATCATTAGTATCTCCATATTCAGGAATACTATGAAATCCTCCTATGATAATATCACAGATCTCGATTATCTTATCGTTTATATCTAAATCACCATTTATATTTATTACATTGGCTTCTACACTTTTCAATATTCTTATTCCATCTACATAATCCGGCAACGTCCTTTGGTTAGCTATTGCCCACCAATGGGGGGAATCTTGAAGATAGGGACCATGCATGGTGTTGGCGATAATTTCAATTCCTTTTTTCTTTCCTGCTCTGATATTTTCTTCCAAGGAACTATATGCATGGGGTGTGGTATTTGTGTGGGTATGCAGATCAATTAAAAATTTCATAGAATCTCCTCCACGCTGATTTCTCTGACCTCACCTATTTTCATGTCTCCTAATTCTAATTCAGCAAATTTGATCCTTTTTAAATATGTCACACAGTTATCTACTGCATGAAGCATCTTCTTAACCTGATGGAACCTTCCCTCGTTTATAGTGAGGTTTATCTTATTTTCATCCACTCTTTCACATTTGGATGGTTTAGTTATATACCCGCCTATATCTACTCCTAATTCTAATCTCTTCATCTCTTCATCTGTAATATTTTTTTCAGCTTCCACATAATAAATTTTATCCACATGTTTTTTAGGAGACAATAGTTCGTGGGAGATAGGCCCGTCATTTGTAAAAAGCAACAACCCCTCTGTATCCTTATCCAGTCTTCCGACAGGGAAAAGATTCTTTTGAATTACCCATTCTGGAAAAATTTCCATAACAGTTTTATGTCTTTTATCTTCAGTTGCTGTAATATATCCGGCAGGTTTATTCATAATATAATATCTTGTGGCTTTATATTCTATCATTTCATTCTTATATAAGATCTCATCAGCAGTAGAAACATTCAATTTAGGTGAAAATTCTATCTTTCCGTTGACCTTAATTTCCCTATTTTTTAATATTTTTTTTACATCACTTCTGCTGCCTAATCCACATTCAGTTAAATATTTATCTAATCTCATCTTTTAATTCTCCTTACTTTTTCTTTTAGCCACTAATTTACACTAATTAACTCTAATTAAAGTCAAAAAATCTCAGAGTTTATACAAGTCTGTAAAATTTTTGATCTGTGAAAATTAGAATTTTTAAATCTGTGTAATCCGTGTCAAAAAATATTTTTTATTTTTGAATATTATTGTTTATCTTTTCTCTATTATACCACGATTTTAATTTATTTTTTTCCACAAAAAAATAACCCAAATGGGCTATTTCTTTAAGTTTGATTTTATATAACTGAGTGCATAAAGGGTCTTTCCGTCTAAGGGTGTTTTTAATATTTCATCTATCTCTTTTACATCAACTTCTAAAACTTCTAAAAATTCATCCTCATCCAGATTTTGATTTGTCTTAACTAAATCTTCAGCCATGTAGATAAACATCTTCGAAGAAGAGAGCCCTGGACTCCTGAAGTATTCACACACTTTAATCATCTTGTTTGCCCTGTACCCGGTTTCTTCTTCCAGTTCTCTCATGGCAGCTTTTTCCACATCCTCATCAGGATCTACAAGCCCTGCAGGGATCTCGATTATCTCTTGTTTTAAAGCCGGCCTATACTGCTTGACCAATAAAAGTTTTCCCTCTGGAGTAAATGCAATTACTCCTACAGCTATATAATTCTGTAAGAAAGTCCATCTTACCTGATTCCCATTAGGTAGAATTAGGTCTTCCTCATATATTGCAAAATGTTTATTTTCAAAGACCTTCTCTTTTTTTATATGTTTATACCTCATATTCCTCCAATATTTCTTTGAATTTATACAATATAATTCCAGTAGCTACTCCTACATTGAGTGATTCTGCACTCCCATATATCGGTATCTTTACGATCTCATTACTCACTTTTAATATATTTTCCGATACCCCTTGCCCTTCATTTCCAAAAACAATGGCATTTTTATTTTTTAACTTCACCTTGTTATAATTTACACTTTCATTTGTTAATCCGCTGGATAAAACATTATAATTGTTTAATTTTAAAAACTCCACAAGTTTCTCTTCTGACAGGTAGTTTATATTTAGATTAAATAATGAGCCCATACTGCTTCTAACACTCTTATCGTTATATATATCAACACTTCCAGCAGTTAATATGATGTCTTTAAACCCCACTGCATCTACTAATCTAATGATTGTCCCCAGGTTTCCAGGATCCTGGATACGGTCTAATATCACTATATTTTCTCCTAAGTTTTCCATAGAATTAGACAGAAAATCATAGATTAAAATCACACCTTGTGAATTTTCTTGTGTTGAAATATCGTTAAATAAAGTATCACTATATATATATTTCTTACAGTTAAAGTTGTCTATCTTAGGAAAATTTTCCTCCTCACCATCACGTAAGATGATATATTTAGGATTTGTGGAAAAATCCAAAAATTTATGTCCTTCGGCTAAAAAAAGATTTTCTCTTTCCCTATATTTTTTTTGCTTTAATTTTTTTATTATTTTAAATAATTTATTTTCCTTACTGTTTATAAATTCCACTCTTACATCTCCTAACAAATAAATTTGGTTACCATATAGTATATATTTATAAGTAAAAAAATACAACTATTTTTTCCTGCTGTTTTTATATTTAATTGATAGATAAACAACAAAGATCTCCAGTAAACAGTGTACACTGTTCCTTAGAACCAAACTTTTAAACTTATATATCAATACTCTACAACATAAGGAGCCTTTTTCCTCTTTAATTTTATCTGCCATAAATTAACTCCCTCTACGTGACATTTTTGTGATGCATTCACTGTTAGAAATCATGCCCCTTGCTGGCAGTATTGTGCCCGCTATATTTTCCTAAATAAAAAAAATAAAATATATTTTTTTTATAACAAAACATGTTAAAATCAACTATAAAACTTTACAGGGGGAATATATGGATCTATTGTTTGGAGTTAGTGGTGCTTTGGTAACTCTTTTTATTGCAATTTATAATGGATATTTTATAGGATACGCGCTGATGTTGTGTCTTTTGATTTTTATAGGGATAGGGATAAAACGAGGATATCCTTTAAATGATTTGTTAATTATGGCATTCAATGGGGGAAAAAAATCTTTTGTAGTTTTAAAAATATTTGTTTTAATCGGCATCATTACATCTACCTGGATGGCTTCCGGGACCGTTCCTGGAATTGTCTCCTATAGTATGAGATATATGAATCCAGATTTTTTTATCCTCTATGCCTTCCTTATAGCCTCTCTCATATCGTTTTTGCTGGGAACAGCTTTCGGGACTGTAAGTACAGTGGGTGTTGCTTTTATTGTTATGGCTAAGGGTGGAGGTGTAAATATAGATATTACTGCAGGAGCTATTATTTCAGGAGCTTATTTTGGAGATCGTATCTCTCCTATGTCTTCTAGTGCTAATTTAGTAGCCAATCTTACAAACACAGACTTATATGGCAATATAAAAAATATGTTTAAAACTGGAAATTTAGCTGTTTTAGCCTGTATTATTATCTATGGATTTGTTTCCTTTAATAACCCTTTAAATCTGGTAGAGAGTGAATTAGTCCCTCAAATATATAATACTTTTAACATAAGTCCCATGGTGTTGTTACCAACTATAATAATCTTAGTTTTTTCCCTGTTTAAGATAGATGTTAAAATTTCCATGGTAGTTAGTATTATAACAGCCGTTATACTGTGTATAACAATCCAAGGGTATACCCCCAGTGAAATCTTTAATATTATAACAACTGGATTTCATCTGGAAAATAACAATCCATTAAATGACATTATTAAGGGAGGAGGAATTTTATCTATGGGGAGTGCTGTTATGGTAGTATTTATTTCTTGTGCTATGGCTGGGATATTTGAAGAAACAGCTATGCTGAATAAAATAGAAAGTATCTTTACCAGGGCAAATTCTAGAAAAGAGGTATTTTTATATACTAATATAGTAAGTTTTTTTACTGCAGCTATCGGATCAAATCAGAGTATCTCTATTGTATTAACTAATCAGCTCATGGGAAAAACTTATAGTAATAAAGGAATTGATAAGGAAAATTTTGCTGTTGATTTGGAAAACACCAGTATAGTATTAGCTCCCCTTATTCCATGGAATATATCAGCTCTTATACCAACTACAACAATGATGGTTAGCAGCTATGGGTACCTGCCATATTCCTATTTTTTATTTTTAATTCCATTATTAAATTTTTTCACTCTAAGAAAAAACAGTGACGTTGTAGTCCTATCCAAATAAAAAAAACTTCTAAGGATCGATAGACCCTTAGAAGTTTTTTTTAGATGCAGCTTCACATTGCTTTTTAAATTTCATTATCTCTACCCGGACAGGCTCGCTCCCGCTTCCTATCCCCCTGGTAGTTATCTCATCTTCTGATATACCGTATCTTTTAGCAATAATTTTTTTTACCCGGGGTTCACAGAAACTACCCTGGCAGATACCCATTCCTGCCCGGGTACGTCTTTTTATTCCGTCTGTAGAAGTGATTTTTATCCCCCTGTCCAGGGCATCCATGATCTCCCTTAATCTGACTTGTTCACACCTGCACACTATCCTGTCGGGATCATCTTCACCTAAATTAATGTACTCATTGACTATTTTCATAGGGAGCATATCATCCTTTGATTTTTTTATAATATTGGGCTCTCTATAGGGGTTAAATTCATCATTTTCAGGAAGATCTATCATCTTTTCAACTAACCCCCTTACATACCGGGCTATAGCAGGGGAGGATGTTATTCCCGGGGAGTCTATCCCTGCCACATTGATAAAGTTTTTAGACTTAGTCTTCTCAATTATAAAGTCGTGGAGACTGCTGGTAGCTCTAGTCCCTGCAAAACTCCTAATAATTTTTTTATTCTCCAAATTTGGAATAGATCTTTCTGCTTTTTCTATAATATTAAATAGGTTGTCTATATTTGTAGAAGTATCATATTTATCGTCCATTATTTGTGCATCGGGGCCTACCATAAGGTTGTTATGATAGGTAGGTGTAACCAAGACACCTTTTCCTTTTTCATTGGGACATTGAAATATAACATGATTAACTTTATCCCCGTAGCCCTTTGTATAGACCAGATATTCCCCCTTTCGAGGAATTATATGGAAATACTCTTCATTTACCATGCAGGAGACGGTATCGGAGTTTACACCGGCAGCATTGATGACCACCTTACTCCTCACCTCTTCCAGAGCAGTTTTTATGGTATATATATCCTTTTCTTTATTTATATCATTTACCCTCCTGTTAAATTTAAACTCCACACCATTTGATATGGCATTTTCAGCCAGAGCTATACAATATTCATAGGGGGAAACTATCCCTGCTCCCTTACAGTATAAGGCCCCTATGGCTTCTCCTACATTTGGCTCTAATTGCAGTAACTCTTCCTTCCCTATGATCTTCAGGTCCCCTACTCCGTTTTTTTTACCATTTTCCATTATTTCAGACAGTGTTTTCATTTCCTCATTATCAAAGGCCAGTACCAATGATCCAATCCTTTCAAATCCAAAATTTAATTCTTTTTCCAGTTTATCGAAAAGTATGTTCCCCCTATGGCTAAAATAACCTTTCTTTGTTCCATATGCTGCATCGTAGCCCCCATGGATAATTCCTGAGTTTGCCTTTGTAGCACCACAACTTACATCCCCCTCTTGTTCAATTACCACTGTTTCAATCTTATATTTAGAAAGTTCCCGGGCTATACCGCACCCGATAACTCCTCCACCAATTATAGCAATATCATACATCTTTAACACCCCTCATCTTATACTTAGTTTTTAATATGATGTTACCTCATTATTGATTTGATCACAAATTTATCTGGTAAAATTGCACCATCATAGTAATTATGGTAGACTATATAGACTTAAATTTACACATAATTAGGAGGATGGAATGAAGCATAAAATAGAATATTATCTCATGATTAGTTTTGTAAAACTACTTATGATGTTCCCGGAAAAAACAAGATATAATTTTGCTGAAAAATTAGGGATAATGGGATATCACCTTATAAAAAAAAGAAGGATGATAGCCTTGGCTAACTTAAAATTAGCCTTCCCGGAAAAAACAGATGAAGAGAGGGTAGAACTAGCCAAAAAAAATTATAAGGTGCTGACTAAGGCATATTTGTCATCTCTATGGATTATGGATTATATTTTTGACGAGACCAAGGTCAATGTAGAAAACTATCATATTTTAGATGAGGCTGTTGCTGAAAATAAAGGTCTTATCATAGCTACGATGCATATGGGGAATTTAGAAGCTTCCCTGAAGATCACAGAAAAATACAGGTTATCCGATGTTGTTAAAGCTCAAAGAAACCCGTATATAGATGAATATATCACTAAAAATCGTAGCCAGCTTAATTTTAATATGATAAAAAAATCAAAGAGCACTCCTAAAGAGCTGCTAAAGGTAATTAAAAACAAAGAGATCTTAGCTCTTTTTTCAGACCACAGGGATAAAGGAACTACTGTCAATTTCTTCGGTAGAGATACCATAGCTCCCACAGGGGCTATCCACTTTGCATTAAAATTTAAAGTACCATTGGTATTTGGATACTCAATATTAAATGAAAACAACACTAACACCGTAAAAATCATAAAAAGAATTGAACTCATTGAAACAGGAAATCTTAAAGACGATGTTAGGGTCAATACACAAAATTTAATCCATCTTATGGAGGAAGCCATCAGAGAAAATCCAGAACAATGGATGTGGTTCCATGATAGATGGAGACTGAGTAAGGAGTTTAAAAAATAAGCAACGTGACGTTGCATCCAGATAAGCATACCTTGCTAGTATAATTTCCTAGATAATAAAAAAAGGAGCTATTTTTAGCTCCTTTTTTTCTATTAATATGTAATTGTCAGGTCAACTCTTCTATTAGCCATTTTACCCTCTTTAGTATCATTATCATCAACAGGTTCTGAACTTCCAACTCCTACTATTCCTATCCTGGAAGAATCTATTCCCTTACCTATTAAATATTTAGAAACTGCCACGGCTCTATCCTCTGATAATTTTTGATTGGCTTCTTCAGACCCTGAGCTGTCTGTATGACCTTTGATCATAGCATCTGCTCCAGGATAAGCTGTTAAAGTTTCAGCAATTGGATCTAGTACTGCTTTCATACTGTCATTCAATACTGCCTTACCCGATTTAAAAGCTGAATCTCCGGGAAGAGTAAGGTGCAAGCCATCGTCTACTTTAGTTACAGTAGCACCTGTTCCTTTAAATGCATTTACCATCTTCATATGTTCTGCCATCATATCGGCCTCTTGTTGAGTTGCTTCTAACTCAGATTTAATCTCTGTTAGAGTATCGGCATTTACCATTACAGTTTCATTCAATGTATCAACTTTTGTTGGCATATCCATTTCTTTTTCCTTTGAGCCTGTACAAGCCGAAAGAGCTGCTACTATTAAAAATCCTAATAATATCTTCTTCATAATATTCCTCCTAATTTTTATAATCACTTTATTTTTGCACTTCTATCTTCAATTCTTTAACTACATTAGTTAGAGTATGCTGGAGCGGAAGTAGCTGCTGGTGCTGCCTGCACCGGAGCTGCTACTGGTGCTGCTACTGGTGCTGGAACTGTTTGTACCGGAACTACTTGCACTGGAGCCGCTTGTGCTGGAACTGCTTGCACCGGGGCTGCTACATTTGTTGGGGCTACTTGTGCTGACATATCCATTTCTTTTTCCTTTGAGCTTGTACAAGCCGAAAGAGCTCCTACTATCAAAAGTCCCAATAATATTTTTTTCATAATATTCCTCCTGGTTTCTAGATTCATTGATTGAATCACTTTATTCTTGCACTTCCATCATCTTTAATTCTTCCACCTGCATCTTCAATTCTTCAGTCTCTGCCTTTAATGATTCATATTCTTGCATTTGAGTAGTAACAGTTTCATTCAATGTATCAACTTTTGTTGACATTTCCATATCTTTTTCCTTTGAGCTTGTACAAGCCGAAAGAGCTCCTACTATCAAAAGTCCCAATAATATTTTCTTCATAATATTCCTCCTAGTTTTTAGTTTCATTAATTAAATCAGTTTACTCTTGCACTCCCATCTTCAATTCTTCAGTTTGCATTTTCAATTCTTCAACCTCTGCTTTTAAAGCTTCAAATTCTTGCGTTTGAGTAGCAACAGTTTCATTCAATGTCTGAACTTGTGTTGGCATATCCATTTCTTTTTCCTCTGAACTCGAACAAGCTGAAAGAGCTCCTACTATCAAAAGTCCCAATAATATTTTTTTCATAACTATTACCTCCTATATTTAATAACTCCTACATTACTATACCCGCTTTTTTAATTTTTCTTTTTATTTTTTTTTATTTTTTTTTGTTTTTTTTACATTTATAGGCTCATAAGCTAAAAAAATCATAAAAAAAGAGGCTTAATCCTTTTGGATCAGCCTCTTTTTTTCAATATTATTTTTGTTTCTCTTACCTTTATTCCTTCTTTATCTGGGTTTATACCATCATTTTTTTTAATTTCCAGGGTTATCCTAGCAGGATCAATCCCCTTACCAGTAAAATGAGACCTTAAAAATTCTACATTTTCCTTATCTCCTGCAAAGATCACAGGGCCTTTTAAATCATATTTAATCACACCTATAAAATTATCCAATACCTTGTCATATTCTCCCTGACTGAGATCTTCGCCTGCTATCTTTAAAGTAAAACTTTCTATATCTCTTTTTATCTCTATACCTAAATCTTCAAATTTTATTTCCCTGGCTAAATTTATTTCTAATTTATCCAGGATCTGGCTTAATCTCTTTATTTCATCTCGAAGCCGGGTATTTTCTGCTTTAATATTATCCAGAATAATTTGATTCTGTTTAATATCTGTCCCCATCTCTCCCCTGGCTACTATCCCTAAAAGGATAAACCCTATAATAAAAGTTTTTTTCATCGATCCTCCCTAATTTAATTCATAAAAATCTTTGATTTTTTGAATCCTTTCACTTATTTGTTCCATATTTTTACTTAATTCTTTATTCTCTGCCTCTAATTTTTTAAATTCTATCTCCTGTTCCCTTACTGTAACTTCTAAATCTTTATTGGCTTTAATAAGCTCCTTATTGGAAACACAAGAGGTAAATAATAATAACATCAATAAAATATAAATTTTCATATGACCCCTCCTAAAATACTATATTTTTTATATTATTCTGTAATTTAAGAAAAAATCCTTTATTTCATACCCTAGGTCCTGCATCTATTCCCCTTCTTATGATAACAGTTTCAAAGGAAGATATCAACCAAAAAGGCCCACAAAATTGTGAGCCTTCTAAAATATTTCTTTATTCAAAACCATCCTGATCATCACCATCTAAAAAATCCCGTATATCGTTTATAAATTTTGATAGTGGTCGTTTATGCTCCTCAGTTTTTCTAGCACCAAAATAAACCTCTTCCATTTCTTCTGGTGTTATTCCTAAAGAATCTCCAAACTGACTCAATGTTTCTTCCCTTTGGGATTGACTTAAAAGCTTATGTTTAAAGTAAAGGTCTCTGATTTCATCCTTAACCCCACTGTATTTATTTTCCAGTTGAAATATTTTTTTAGAATTTTCAATCCTTTCTTTTAACTCACTATCTATATCTTTTTTTATTTTTAATTCCACTCTTTTTTTAAATCCTTCTTCTAAATCAAAATTTAAACTAACATATGTTCCTAGATCACTTTCGAGTTCCTTATATTCTTTCATATTTTCAAATTCTATCCCCGTTAATTCTCCTAAACAACTCATAGATAGGGTGAATTTAGCGTTATCTCCCATCTCTTCAAAATGTGGATGTAGATGATTTTCTTTATTTCCTTTAATATGATTGCAAGTAGGACATGATGGAATTAAATTAAATATAGACATAGCTAAATAAGGGTATTTACTCTTCGGGTAATAATGGTCTAGTTGATCTGCAAAATAGTCACTGTTTCCAGATTCTCCTCCTCTTTTACTCCTCTGTTTAAGATCAAATAAATATGTTGCATTACAGTAAGGACAAGTTAAAAAATAGTCTCTAACATTGTCAGTCATAAAAACTGTTTGTTGAAAATTTGTGTATTGCTCTAAAAAAAAGTCAGATATTTTATCAGCGTTATCTTCCAAATTTGAACTACCTAAAGCATATTCAATTTTTTTACTCTTCTTATTTCTACTAATTTTTCTTTCGATTATATTTATTAATTTTTTAAGATCATTTTTTTCTATACATACTAATTTTTCTATAACTTTTTCTAGTTTTGCTTCATCGATTCCTTCAGTTGAATAAAAAATTTCAAGAACTAATACTTCTACTATTTTAATAAATAATAATGTCATATTCTCCGATTGAAGTATTTTATCTTTCCAATTTTCTAACTTTTTTTCTTTAAAGTATTTCCAATAGGCTTTCTTTAAAATTTCAGTTTTACTATCATTCATAGGTTTATGCATTATTTTCACCAAACTTTCCGCTTAGTAATTTTACTTTTTCTTCCTCATTAAGACTATTCCATTTGCTATTTAATTTCTCTTCTGTACTTTTTTCTTCTCTAAAAATTCCCCTATACTTTTCTTTTAATTTTCTACCTATAACCTTTTCTCCTACTCGGTCGATTATATATTTTATAGTTTCTTTTTTTTCTTCTATTTCGCCTTTTTTTCTAACACGTTCGCTAGTACTCTCTTCTAGTTTATCTTTTTCTAGTTTATCTGTTTTTGGTAACTCTTCACCTTTTTCTTTTAGTTCCTCTGCTTTTTTCTCTAGCTTCTTTAATTTTCTATCTGCTCTTTGGATACACTCTAAAGTTGTTAGGTCTTCTATCACTTCTTTTATCTTACTTAAAGCAAAGTCTCCCATGGTAGACTCCATGAAGAATGATTCTTTATATAGTTCGTGGATATTTGCTCCAAAGGTCTTTAAATTTTTCTGATTTTTTATTTTACAGTTTCCTACCTTTTGGTAATTGTCATCATTTTCTTCTAATTCTGTTTCTTTGTCATTTTCGTTGTAAGTTTCTAACATTATTATGTTTTCTCTAGTTAAATCACTAGCCATAAATGGGGAATGAGAAGTTGTAATTATTTGTATTTTTTTCTTTTCATTAAAATAATTGTTTAAAAATTTTAATAATTTATTTAAAGATTTTCTTTGCCACTCAGGATGCATCGTGTTGTCCAATTCATCAATTAAAATTATAAATTCTTCTGTATCACACTTTTTAAAATAATCATGTAATTGAGAATAAAAAAATAATAAATTTTCTTCTCCTGTACTAAGAGGAGGCTCATAGTTTATGCTAAACCAACTTTTCTCTTTATATGTATAAAAAATTTTATTCAATTTTTCTAATTTTTCTTTATCCTGTATATCAATATTTGCACCAATAAAATTAATACCTTCTTCAAGTAACCATATAAAGTTATAAATAAAATTATAAATAGAATTTAAACTTTCCTTATTATTTTTCATATGTTTATCATATTCTCTATTTGGCTCAATATAAATATTTTTATAATTTCTCTCTAAGGTTATATCCATTTTTTCAGCTCTATTTTTTACTTCTTTTAGCATTATAAAAAGTTCTTTTTTAAAATCACTTGCATTTTTAGGAGGTTCAAAAGAATCATTTCCCCTAAAATAAAAAATATCATTGTTTTTTATTGATTTTATTAACTTCTCATAAAGTATGTTAATGATATCCTCATTTTTTTCTAATCTTAATATTTTAGGTAAAGGATAATCACCTTTAAATTCTGAAATAAGTTGTAATTGTCTGTATATAATTTCTTTTTTAAAATCATTTATAATATTAAATGATTTTATATCGTCTAATGTCCTTTCAAATTTATTACGAAGTAGACAACTTAAGGACAAATCAACAAAATTTATTTGACCATATTGTAACCTTTGTTTTTGATGGTGCATGTCCAAATGATTTGCTAAAAATAAAACTTTTATTTTTGCACTAGGATAAGATACATATTCTCCGTCATTACCAAAAACCCTAATATTTAAATTGCCCTTATTAAAATTTTTTTCTAATTTTTTATGGACATAACAAGTTAAAACTCCCTCTTTTTTCAAAATAAAAATTCCTTCAAGATTTGTATTCATTGGTTCTACAAAACTTATTTTACTTGCTATTATTTCTAATAAATTAGTTTTTCCACTTCCGTTTTTTCCAATAATAGCAGTTATACTGCTAATATTTTGCCAAAAAAATTCTTTTGGAATTCTATCTTTATCTGTCATTTTATCTTCCAATCGATATTCACCATTTTCTTCTATTAGTTCAAATTCATGATTTGGACTAAAATTAAATCCTTGATTTTTTATATTTTTATATTCTTCTATCCACACATACACTAATTCCATTTTTCCCCCTCTAATCTATTTCCTTTAATTATCATATACTTTTATAGGGTTTTTGGTCAACCGGAAATAGTTTAAATATGGCTGTAAGGATATTTACATTATATGAGCCTTATTGAGCTATTAGAACAAATGATGGAATGTATATTTGGAGGAAAAAGCTGAAAAATAAGTAAATTAGAGAAGAGCTCATAAAGTTCATTGAATTTATAGAAGTTTTTATTAGGTTGAAAATAACGGATATAGAAAAATTTCAAAATATTAGATTAACATGATGAAAAAAGGGTGGTGGACTGATGATATATTCATTGATAACAGGGGGAACTTCGGGCCTCGGTTATGAACTGGCAAAAAAATTAATAAAGATGGGTAAAAACGTTATAATAATGGGTAGAGATGAAAAAAAACTAAATAGTTCAACCAAAGAATTGAAGATAATTTCTCAAGAAGTAAAGGTTATAGGGGTTAAAATTGATATTTCTAATCTGTCTGAAGTAGATAAATTTTTTTTAGATTTAAAAACAGATAATATTGAGATAGAGCATCTGTATAACAATGCAGGGCAAGGGTTCTTTGGGAGTGTAGAAGAGGTGACAGAGTATGAGATAAGTTCCATCCTAAATTCCAACCTCGTTGGATTGATTAATATGACTTCAAGAGCTGTAACACACATGAAAAGTTTGGAACAAAAGTGTAAAATTATTAATATTTTATCTACTGCTGCACAAATAGGAAAGAAAAATGAAACTATATATTGTGCTGCCAAATGGGGAGCAAAGGGCTTTCTTGAATCAGTAAGGGATGAAATCCATGGTGGAAATATAGAGGTCATTATAGTTTATCCAGGAGGGATGAATACTCCATTTTGGAATGACATCGATTCAGGATATGAGTTTTTAACATTTATGAAAGCTGAAGATGTAGCAGAAGAAATTGTTCATGCAGCTATTAATCATAAGATATTAATTTCAGATTTAGTTATTAACAGAAGAAAGTAAGTGAGTTCATTTAAATTAAAAAAGTGCGATACATAAAGTATCGCACAAGCGTTGAAGTAACTCGGTACTTCAACTTAATCGGACAGGCTAACGTCTCAAAAATATAGTATCATTTTTAATGATATATAGCAAGTTATATTTATAGTATAGGTCTGCTACCATGGTGAAGTTAATCTTATAAAATAAAGCCGAATCTTTTAGATATTGATTCTATTTTAAGTGTGATATAAAGAAAAAATCCCTATAAATAATCTATATCTTATCATCCATAAAAACTACGCAATTCTTCCCTTTGTTCTTCCCTTCATAAAGTCCTTTATCAGCAAGTTTAATACATTCTTCAATGTCTTCTAGAGTATCATAAGTAGTTACTCCAAGGGTTAGCGAAATGGAAAGATTAATATTTTGGTATATAAATAATTGATCTGAAATTTTTTGACGTAGTTTTTCTGCAAGATGCAGACCGCCGTCTCTATCTGTCTCTGGCAACAAAATTAAAAATTCTTCACCACCCCAACGGGAGACTATATCTTGTGCTCTTAAAAAAGATTGCATTTCTTGTGCGAGTAGTTGTAATATAAAATCCCCGCAGTTATGTCCGTACTGGTCGTTAAAAACTTTGAAGTTATCAATATCTATTAGTATGATTGTAAAAGTTCTTTTACTTCTTCTATATCGTAGTTCTTCATACAGCAGCTTCTCCATCATGCTTCTTCTGTTAAGAAGTTTTGTCAATGGATCTGTCATAGCTAAAAGTTTCAATTCCTTTTGAGTTTCTTCTAATTTTTGATTTTTTTCTTTAAGGGCAGAATTTTTTACAGATAATTCCTTTGTTCTCTCGGCTACTTGTTGTTCAAGTTTACTATTATGTTCTTCTAGTGACCTATAAAGCCTTGCATTTTCTAATGATATTAGTATATTAGAAGTTAGAACTTCCAAAACTCTTATCCTCTCCACTGTAAAAGCTCCTGCTGTTAAATTATTTTCAAGATACAAAATACCCCCTAATTGATTATGACGTAATAATGGGATGCAAAGGATGGATTTTACCTGGTTTACTTTAATATATTCATCATCCTGATATGTATCTTCTTGAGTTGCATTATAGATTACTATTTTTTCGTGGTTTCTGGCAACGTAATTGATTATATTTTTAGGAAGCTTATTGTAATCCTCAGCCGAAACATTTAGCTTTACATCTACCGTTTCTTTAGTCAACGATGCTTTTGCATGTATGACTAAATTCTTATTAGTCTTTGTAATAAAATAACCTCTTTGAGCCCCTGCATTTTCAATAACAATTTTCATCATCTTTTTGAGAAAATTTTCAAGAACAATCTCATTTGAAATAGCCTGGGAAGATTTTAAAATTGTCGAAAAATCTAGACTGCTGATTGTGCTACTGCTGTTATTCAGTAGCACAGATGGTGTTGAAGTGTTTGGCATAGTACTTATACCTGTTTGGTTAGTTTGTTGCCGGACTATTTGCTTATCAAATAATAAATGGGGATATTTTTTCTCCATATCTTTTACCTTTCGAGTGGCCCCCCATCTATCATAAAGATAATAAGAATCATGCAAATACCCTACTCCTCCTTTTTCTTCGCCTAGCTCTAAAAAGAACCTTGCAGCCAACTCATTTGCCAGAGCCTCATCACGTAACCATTTATTCTCATGGGCTTTCACTATACTTTGATTATAAAGTTCTAATGCCTTCATTGGCTTACCTGAAACTCTTTCTAATTCAGCTCCCATAATCAGTTGAATATGTTGAAAATTACTTGGGCAAAATTTGGCCCATTTTTTAATCTGCTTATATTCTTTTTTCATTCGCTTCTTTCCTAGTTTTTTATCTTGATTGTTCATTTTTTTATATTGACCGGCATATGCCAAAAAGGTAGTTAAGGAAAATCGGGCGATATATGGCAGCCCCATTACAGATCCTATTGTTAGTTTTGCTATTTCAATATGTTCGATAGCTTTATCGTAAACTTCATAAAAAGTATAGATTTCTGCTTTCCATATATGATACGCAGTAATACCTGTTGTAAAATTATTTTTTTTCATCTCATCCAGGCATTTTTTTTCGGTAAAACTCTCATAATCAAGTGAGTATTTGTCTTCGGTTATATTCATATAATTACGACATGTATTAATAAATAGGTCTGTCTCATTTAGTGCATCAAGATAGCCTGTTTCTTTGATAATGTCTCGATCCATGTTTTTCTTATCTAGCATCTCATCTAACATAAGTTGAGGATTCCACATATGGTTATGATGCGCAATGTATGAAGTATATAAAAAATCACCAGACTGATAACCTATTTTAATGCCCTTTTTTTGAAGCGGTGTCATTTCCGACCAATGATTTGCCCAATGAAAAATAAAATCCGTATATCCATGAAAGATTCTACATTCTATTTTAGGGTCAGGATAGCGTTCATTAAGAGTCATACTTAGTTTCCCAAATTCATGACCATCCTTTGGATTATTAAAGACAGAGCAAAGCAGCATCCCATAACCAGAAAATGCAAATGCAGATGCCGAACAATTACCATACCTCAAAGAAAAATTCACCATTTTAAGAACTAATAAGACAAACAGATTTTTATTACCGGTCAAATAAACTGATGTCAATGTTTCCATCATCAATCCAAAGACTGCTATTAGCTTTTCATCTGTCATTTTAGGAGAGTCCTCTAGCTCATAAATTTTCCTGTTTCCTTGATTCCATTTTATAAGCATAAGCTCTTTTAAAATTACTAAAGAGTTCGGATGTTTTGATAACTTTAATCCGCTTAACTTTAATCCTTCCAGACCTATATCAATCGATTTTTCCATTTTACCTAAGGTAGAGTACTGTTGCGTTAAAATACTCAATACCTTGAGTCTTTCTAATTCTGTCTTTGCGTGACTTAGTAACACCTGAATCTTTTCCTCTGCTATATCGTTGTGGCCTGCGAGATATGCACACTCTGAAAATTCTTTAACCATTGAAAAACTTAACTCATAAGCTTTTCCCCAGGGGTTTGTAGGCAACAATTCAAGACCCACCTTTAAATAGTTGTAAGCCTCATGAAAAGCCGAGGCATTCCTAGCCTTGAGCCCAACCTTTAAATTAAGCCTACACAGTTTATCTTTTTCATAAATATCAGTTATTTGAAACCTTCCTTCGTTTAAATGGTATACTGTATCAATTAATCTGACGCTTTCATCATCTTGTTCAGACTTCTGAAGTAGAAATTTCCCATAAGCGAGATGTACTTTTCTTTTCATATTATTATCAAGTAAATGATACACAGCCTGCTGCACCCTGTCATGAACAAAAGAAAACTTAGATATGTATTTAATGTCTAAATCAGAACTTTTTATAAATTCAATTCTGTATTGATAGTCTATTGGCTGTATTATTTCCTCTTTCACCACTTTTTCAAATAAACTTATCACTTTACTGGTTGGCTCATTCATGATGTTTGCCACTGAATGCAAATCAAATTGTGTTCCTATGCAGGCAGCGATCTTTAGAATATGTACACAATCAATTGGTAGTTTATTCAGTTTTTCGATCATGTACTCCACAACATTGCTGCTCACTTCCACTTTCGCAATAGCTTCTTGATCAAAATCCCAGAGTCTTTTAGAGGTATCAAACCAGATTAAATTATCCGTATAAAAGGACTTAAACAATTCTTTTAAATAATAAGGATTCCCTTCTGTTTTTTTTAAAAGCACAGATGAGATGATTTTCACTTTGTCCTCATCTGATGAAAGGGTATCCGCTACGATTCGATTTATATCACTCTCATTTAAAGGCTGCAAATGGATTTGTTTTACAATCCTATTCTTTTTAAGTTCATCAATTGCAAATAAAAGGGGATGTCCTGACTTTACTTCATCATTTCTATACGTACCTATAAAGTAAAAATATGTAATAGGTCTATAAGAAGCAAGTGTTTCAATCAAATTAATGGTAGACATATCCGCCCATTGCAGGTCATCTAAAAAGATAACTAGAGGATGCTCTTTTTTAGCAAATACTCTAATAAAATCTCGAAATGTGAACATGAACCGGTTTTTGGCTTCTTTTGAATTCAAGACTTGGGGTTCTGGTTGATCTCCTATAATTTTTTTCACTTCAGGAATAGCTTCAATAATAAGCTGACCATTTGGACCCACTGCTTCCAAAATAAGACGTTTCCACCTCTCCAATCTTGATTCACTTTCACTAAGCAGTTGTTTTACAAGCTTTTTTAATGCGTTAACAACTGCAAAGTAAATTAAATCTTGCTGAAATTGTTCAAATTTTCCAGAAATGAAATAACCTTTTTTCTCAATTACTGACTTGTGAATTTCCTTTACTAGAGCGGTTTTCCCTACACCTGGCTTTCCTCCGATTAAGCAAATTGCTTCATTACCATCTGTTGAATGATAAAATCCGTCAAGCAGGGTTTTTATCTCATCCTCACGCCCGTAAAGGAGTTTGGGAATTTCTAAACGGCTTGATAAGTCATGTTTACCAATATCGAAGTCTTCAATTGATCCTACTTCTTTAAGCTTTTTTTGGCATAATTCTAAATCTTTCCTTATGCCAACTATACTTTGATATCTATCCCTCTTATCTTTTTCCGTCATTTTAAGAATAATATCCCACAAAACGTTTGGAATCTCTGGAAATCGATGAACTGGCCTTTCAATATCCTTTGCAATATGATTGTGGACAAGCTCCAGGATGTCCGTTGCTCGAAATGGGAGCTCCCCGGTAAGCATTTCATAGAATGTAATTCCCAATGAATAAAAATCTGACCTATAATCCACATCACTATTTATTCGTTCGGTTTGTTCCGGTGATATATATGAAACTGTCCCTTTTAGTTCATTGGAACTTTTATAAGTAGCATGCTCATATGCCACTAGAGAAGAACTACCAAAATCAATTAATTTTAGCTGGCGTGTAGAAACATTTACAAGTATATTAGAAGGATTTAAATCCTTGTGGATAATATTGTTTTCGTGAATATATCCAACAATATCAACTATTTGTAATGCTAGTTCTAAAAACTCTTTTACATCGAGTTTCTCTGTGCTAACCATTTCTTTTAGCGAAACATCTCCGAAGTCTTCCATTATAATTACAAAAGAGCTTTTGAAATTCTTTGTAGCATATGCCTTTATTATGCCTTCATGATCCAATCTAGATAGGATACTATACTCCAGTTCTAATCTAGAAAAAATCTCTTTTGATGGATAAGCTTTACCTAAGGTTTTTATCACCACAGATAAATTATCTTTTAATCGTCTGCCTCTGTACAATAATGATTTACCGCTATGTATTTTTTCTATTATTTCAAATCCATCTAAGTGAATAATATTCCCCTCCTTAATGTTATTTAAGAACTTGATTTGTGCAAAAAATTAAAAAACAGTCAAATCCTGATGTGTATTACGGTAATGATATAAAACACCAAAGGAGTTGCCTGTTTAATAGATATTTTAGCTTTAAATTATTATTTTTTCAAATATTTTTTTGATTTAAGTTTTAATTTTTGAAAGATAAAAAAATACCAATTCTATATGCTCGAGAATTGTTTAAAACAAAATAGAAATAAATTAAATAATCGTGGGTCGAGAAAAGTATTTATCCTATGGTATAATGATTAGGAATTATAAAATTAAGAGGTGAAAGATGAAAGCAGTAATAAATAATATAATGATCCCCATAGAGAAGGATCAGGACCAGGCTATAAAAAATGAACTGATGAATAAAGGGATAGATCTGTCCGATGTTGTCCATATAGAGTATATAAAGCGTTCCATTGATTCCAGAAAAAAAACTCAGATCAAATTTTTATATAATTTGGAATTAACCCTGAAGAAAGAGATCGATTTAGAGGGTCATAAATGGCTCACTAAGCCCAAGGCCCTGCAAATCAAATCCAGAAGGCCTAAGAACTTAGCCGGGCCTGTAGGAGTGATAGGAAGCGGGCCTGCGGGGCTCTTTGCGGCGCTCCGGTTATGTGAATACGGATATAAGCCCATTATCTTTGAACGTGGAAAAAAAGTGGAGGAAAGGGACCAATCCATCGACAACTTCTACGCAAATGATGATCTGGATATAAACTCTAATATCCAGTTTGGAGAGGGAGGAGCCGGGACTTATTCCGATGGTAAGCTGAATACCCGGGTAAAGAGTGAATATATTACCCATGTATTTGAAACTTTGGTGAAATTAGGGGCCCAGAAAGAAATTATGTGGGATTATAAACCCCATATAGGTACCGATATCCTAAAACTTGTAACAAAAAATCTGAGATCCAAGATAATACAGATGGGAGGGACATTTTATTTTGATACCCTGGTTGAAAATGTCCTTATAAAAGACAATAAAGTTATGGCTGTAGATACTGTATCTCACGGTAAAAAGGACAGGGTAGAGATAGAACATCTGGTTTTAGCCATTGGTCACAGTGCCAGGGATACCTATAGGATGCTCCATAAAAATGGTGTATTTATGGAAAATAAACCCTTTGCCATGGGAACAAGGATAGAACATCCAAGGGCAGCTATAGATAAGATGCAGTATGGAAAGTTTGCCGGTCATAAAAATCTGGAAGCTGCTACATACAGTATGACATATAACAACAAGGCAGAGAGCAGAGGGGTATTCTCATTCTGTATGTGCCCGGGAGGAGTTATAGTCAATGCAGCCTCTGAAAAAAATACAAGTCTGGTCAACGGGATGAGTTATTCCAAAAGAGATGGGGAGTTCAGTAACTCTGCCATTGCTGTGGGGATTAAAGCCAATGAGTTTGGTGACCACCTGTTCAGCGGAATGGAATATCAGGAAAAATTAGAAAAAGATGCATATAATTCTGTGGGGAATTATGGAGGAGTATCACAGAGGGTTGTGGACTTTATGAAGGATAAAAAATCTACCTCCCTGCCTAAAAGTAGCTATCCCATGAGGATGAAATCTGAAAATTTAAATGAATTTTTCCCGGATATGATAAAGAAAAACATGAAGTCAGCCTTCCATCAGTGGAAGAAGATGCCTGACTTTATATCCAATGAAGCCCTCCTAATAGGGCCTGAGACGAGGACTTCTGCACCGGTTAAGATTACCAGGAATGATGCAGGGGAATCCGTCAGTACAAAGGGATTATATCCCATAGGTGAAGGAGCAGGATATGCGGGAGGAATCACCAGCGCCGCCATAGACGGGCTGAAGATAGTGGACAGTATATTTGCAGAAGAGATAAGATAAGCAGAATCCAAAAGCATTCTAAAATCTATGATCATGAAGAAAAAATAAAATAACATTGTCCACCCTAAAACAAACTTTATATTACATAGGATAAAAACCACATCCAGGTCAATGTTACCAAGGGTGTGGTTTTTTGATGTATTTCTATAAAATAACAAACCATAGGGGTAATTCATGAATTCCCCCTACGTTTTTGTTATTTATATTTTATTCCCGTACAATTTATGACTATATCTTTTAATCTTATATTTCTATATCTTTTAACAACAGGTCGTATTGAAAATTTTCTATGGCTTTATCTATTTTTTCTAAGATCTCCCTGGATTCCTCCCCTACCTCCTGGCTATATCCCACCTGGGTAATCTGGGATATAACATATCCTATGGAGAGAATATCTATATTTTTAGAGATTTTATATTTTCTTTCATCACTGGATGTTACTATCTCCACTATGAATTTTAATTTGGCCAGCATATTAAGGATATCCTGGGTCACCCCTATGGCTATCCCCAGTTTATGGGACAATTCATTGGTACTCATGGGGGGCCTGTTTTCCTCATAGTTTCTTATGAGGTAATATATACATATAATGGAAATATCTCTTTTAGATGAAAAATTTAAATTTATCTCATTTATAGTGTAGGAATACTTATAGGAATTCTGTATTATAAAGGACAGATGAGCCCCCAATAAAATAATAAACCATACTATCTTCTGCCACATTATAAATATAGGTATAAGGGAAAAACTTCCATAGATAGCATTATAGTTTAACAAGCTGACCTGCAGGTGGATGAAGGCAGATTGTGTTATCTGAAATACAATTCCTGAAAATAATCCTGCTATAAATGCTGTGGACAATTTAACCTTTGTATTTGGAATAATTAAATATATAAGGGTAAAAAATATTATGACAAGTATCTGCGGGATAAAATTTAAGACCCCTATCAATCCCGGGTATATCTTCAATATAAAAATTTTCAAGATTGCTGAAAGTCCATTGGACAGCACTACAATCAATGGAAATAAAAATATCAACGACATATAATCGGTAAGTTTCCTTACAAAACTCCGGGACTCCTCCACCTTCCAGATTTCATTGAATGACCTCTCCACTGCAGAAAATATCTTCACTACCGACCAGATTAAAAATAAAATCCCCGTCCCTGCTATCAACTCGCTCTTGGTATTTTCCAAAGTTTTCTGGGAAAAAACCAAGATCTGATCCAAAATTTTATCCTGTATAAAAAAGGTTTTATACAGCTCCTCTTTTATCATTTTTTCTATCCCGAATCCCCTGGTAATAACAAAGGCTATGGCTATTACAGGAACGATGGTTAGAAGAGAATAAAATGTCAGTGCAGATGACCACAGGTCCGATCTGCTCTTTTTATAATTTTCAAATGTAAATAAGATTAACTTTAATATTTTAAAAATTAATTTATTACTCTGGCTTATCTGTTTTCTTGTGACCTCTATAAATTTTTTTATGGTTAACTTCACTTTGACCAACTCCTAATTTCAATTAAATTTCATTTCATCTATTTTACTGAACTTTCGCCATGGTGCACGCATTAAAAACCATAGAGTTTGCCAGCTTCTGGCGGGCAAACAGCCGTAAATTCTCTTTAAAATCATCAAAACACTTTATTTTAAATAGAATTTTAAAGAAAATAAGAATTATATCTTAATATTATTTCGGGCTTTATAAGCGCGAAGCAGCAATCAGTACTGTAAGATTTATAGTCATCTATGTGTATATCTATATTATGCTTTACTAATTAAAACTATATGTTCCTATAAAAGTATATTTTTTCAATCTTATAAATCTTTTTAAACTTATGTCGTACTATGATAAGTTCTTCAAGCTAATGTGTCTGTCCGCGGCGGGGAGGTAGTTATTAACCTTCTCTAAACTCAACAAAAAATAACAATTTTAGATAATATAGGACTTTAGTTACAAAATTAATAATAATTATTAAATTACAACAGTAATTTAATGAGGTCGATATTATAAATTATCTTGTAAATATAGTAAATATTATGATAAACTAATCAGACGGAGGTGTTGAAAAAACATGATAATTAAACCAAGAGTAAGAGGAAGTTTAGCTCTAAACTGTCATCCTATGGGATGTAAAAAAATAGTTGAAGATCAAATTAAGATTGCAAAAGATAGTAAACAGTATAAAGGTCCAAAAAAAGTACTGATTTTAGGAGCGTCCTCAGGATATGGATTAGCTACTAGAATTTCATTGGCATTTGGTGGAAGTAAATCCGACACCATTGGAGTTTCATTTGAAAAAGAAGGAACGGAAAAAAAAGTTGGAAGTGCTGGTTGGTATAACAACATATGGTTTAAAGAAGCAGCAGAAAAAGAAGGCTTAATCGCCAAAAACTTTATCGGAGATGCTTTTTCCCATGAGATGAGAAAAGAAGTTCTTGAATATATAAAGGATGAATTTGGAGGAAAGATAGACCTTCTAGTATACAGTGTTGCTTCTGGAGTAAGACAGGATCCTGATACCGGGATTGTACACAGATCTTGCATCAAACCTATAAATGAGGAATTTGGCGGATATACATTAAATATTCAAAAAGAAGAGATTGAGTATATGAGCGTTGAGTCTGCAACAGAGGAAGAAATTGCAAACACTGTGAAAGTTATGGGTGGAGAAGACTGGAGTCACTGGGTAAAAACATTGGTAGACGAAGATGTCTGTAATGAAGGGTTTAAAAGTGTGGCTTATTCATATATTGGCGGGGATATAACTCGTGCTGTATATAGAGATGGGACTATTGGTCAGGCAAAAGAACATTTAGAACAAACTGCTGTAGAATTAAATACTCTGGTAAGTGAGAAACTGGGTGGAGAAGTATATACTTCTGTCAACAGAGCCATCACCACAAAGGCCAGTGCATTTATCCCATGTTTTTCTATCTATGCTTCTGTACTATTCAAAGTTATGGCAGAACAGGGAAAGGAAGAGCCGTGTATGGAGCACACTCATAGGCTGCTTGCTGATATGATCTACGGGGATTCACCTAATTTTGATGCACAGGGTAGAATGAGACCGGATTCTTGGGAATTAACTGACGAGATCCAGGAAAAAAGTGTAAATATATATAATGATATCACAGAGGAGAATTTTAAAGAATTATGTGATTTTAAATTATATAAAAAATATTTTATGAATTTAAATGGTTTTGAAGCAGATGGAGTCGATTATGATAGCGATGTAGATTTAGAGTGGTTGTCAACTTTGAGACCTTAAGTTCTATTTGCGGATAATGTGGGTTTTATGGACATGTTTTAACGAAATTATTTGCACTTTTTTTTTAATTATGATATTCTAAATTTGTAGAAACATTTATTCAAATTATTAGGAGGATTAAAAAGCATGGCATTCAAAACAGTAGAAATAACAAATGATACAGGACTACATACAAGACCAGGAAACGAGTTCGTAACTGTAGCTAAAACTTTCGAATCAAAAATTGAAGTTGAAAATGAAGCAGGTAAAAAAGTTAAGGGAACATCATTATTAAAATTATTATCTCTAGGGATAAAAAAGGGAACTAACGTAACTGTACATGCAGAAGGAACAGATGCTGACGTTGCTGTTGAAAAATTAACAGATCTTTTAGCAAACTTAAGAGACTAATCACTTAAGATAGAAGGTTTGACCTTCTATCTTTTTTAAATTTTTTTAATTATGGAGGTTCTCAAATGAGAAAATTAATAGAAGGTATAGATGCTTCTCCAGGAATTGTTGTTGGAAAAGTATTTTTATATAAAGAAACAGAATTGGTTATCAACAAAAACAAGGTAACGGATACAGATAATGAAGAAAAAAGATTATTAGATGGCAGAGATGCGTCTAGAGAACAATTGTTTGAGATCAGAAAGATGACTGCTAAAAAATTAGGAGAGGATAAAGCTACTATTTTTGACGGTCATATCACTCTTTTAGAGGATGAAGATTTATTTGAAGAAGTAGTTGAACTAATCGAGGATGAGCAAATCTCTGCAGAATACGCACTGACTCAGGGAATAGAAGTATATTGTGATATGTTATCTAATTTAGATGATCCATACCTGAGGGAAAGGGTAGCAGATCTTAAAGATATCGCTAAAAGATGGTTATACAACATCACGGGAACTCCAATTATAGACTTAGGACACCTTCCTGCTGACACTGTTATTGTAGCTAACGATTTAACTCCATCAGATACAGCTCAAATAGATCTTAAAAATGTTGTAGCATTTGTTACACAAATAGGCGGAAAAACAGCTCATTCATCTATCATGGCCAGATCTTTGGAGCTGCCTGCTGTTGTAGGTACAAAGACTATCTTAAACGATGCAAAAGACGGGGAAACAATCATTGTAGATGCACTGACTGGTAAAGTTATTATCAATCCTACCAATGATGAGATTGTAGAAGCTGTTAAAGCAAAGGAAAAATTCAACGTTGAAAAAGAAGAATTAAGAGAGTTAAAAGATAAGACAGCTACGTCTAAAGACGGTGTCACTGTAGGAGCTTGGGCTAATATTGGCGGGCCTTCTGATGTTGAAGGTGTTCTTAGAAATGGAGCTGACGGAATCGGTCTTTATAGAACTGAGTTCTTATTTATGAACTCCGACAAGTTCCCTACTGAGGATCAGCAATTCCAAGCATATAAAGAGGTTGCAGAAAGAATGAACGGACTGCCTGTAACTATTAGAACAATGGATATCGGTGGAGATAAAGCCCTGTCTTATATGGATCTGCCTGAAGAGGAGAATCCATTCTTAGGATGGAGAGCACTTAGAGTCTGTTTAGACAGACCTGAAATCTTAAAAACACAATTTAGGGCCTTACTTAGAGCCTCTGGATTTGGGTATGTTAAGATCATGCTTCCTATGATAATTTCATTGGATGAAGTTAGAAGATCAAAAGCACTATTAGAAGAGTGTAAGGCAGAATTAAAAAATGAAGGTATTAATTTTGATGAAAATATTCAATTAGGTATAATGGTTGAGACTCCATCTGTAGCATTTAGAGCAAAATATTTTGCTGAAGAGGTAGATTTCTTCTCAATTGGTACAAATGACCTGACTCAATATACACTGGCTGTAGACAGGGGAAATGAAAAGATCGCCGACCTATACGATTCATTCAACCCTGGTGTATTAGCAGCTATCAAATTATCTATTGAAGGCGCTCATGCAGGCGGGATATCTATCTCTATGTGTGGGGAATTTGCAGGAGATGAATTAGCTACTCCAATACTATTTGGTATGGGACTGGATGCATTTTCAATGTCCGCTATCTCTGTATTAGGTATCAAAAGAAATATTATCCACTTAGATAAAAAAGAATGTGAAGCATTAGTTGAAAGGGTAATGGCTATGTCCACTGCTGAAGAAATTAAGGCTGAAATAAGAAAGTTTAACGAAACTTTATAAAAATTTATATACGAGGGCAATAATAAAAAATTATTGCCCTCTTTTGATTTTTTTATGATACTAAAAATTCAAACTAAAATTTATTTTTAGCGAAAAATTATGCTATTCATTATAAATGATTACACTTTTTTTTATTTTGTTTATAATTTTTTCAGAACTATCCCTGATGCCTAGGGAGAACTATTGTAAGGCTTTTTTTACTACCTCTATCTCCCTATATTCTTTTTTTTCTCCCTTTATTTCCTGATAATTTTCGTGACCCTTTCCAGTTAGTAAAATTATATCACCACTTTGAGCTTGAGCAACCAACTTCCTTATGGCTTTAATTCTATCTACTTCTATATCATAGGTGCTGTATCTCGCATTTTTAAAACCAGCTGCCACCTCTAAAGCTATCTCCATGGGGTCTTCATTTCTAGGGGAATTTGAACTTACCATGGTATAATCTGAATATTTTTCTGAAATTTCTGCCAGTCTAGGTCTCTTTTCTGAATACCTTTCACCGGTTCCAGAAATAAGGGTGTATAACTTTTTATAGTTGCATTTTGTTAAAGTTTTAAGAACGCTTTCTAATGCATCTTCAGTATGTGCATAATCAACTATAGCTTTTATTCCTCTCTCTTCTATTATTTGCATACGCCCCTCTATAAAATTGAGTTTTTTTAATTTTTCAGGTAATCCTTTATTATCCTCACATAGTTTTTCTACCATGGCTGTTGCAGCTAGAATATTTAAGAGGTTGTAGTCTCCTATCAGGGATGTTTCAATGGTTGAAAGACCCTTTACACCCTCTATTCTTGCCTTCATCCAATCAAGTTTCAGATCGATTATTTCCCCCCTATAGTCACCTCTATCATATCCATAGGTGACTGCATCCTTGTATCTTTCCTTCAACCTTCTTCCATAGCTGTTCTCTATGGAAGTAACTATTATTCCATCCTCTTTTACCTGATTAAACAGCCTCTCCTTTACCAAGTAATATTCTTCCATGTTTTTATGGTACTCTAGATGCTCTTTTGATAAGTTTGTAAAAATAGCTCCTGTGAATCTAAGACCTTCTATTCTAAAGTTGTCTATCCCTTGGGAGGAAACCTCTAAGATTAAATACTTTCCACCCCCTTCTAAAGTTTCCTTTGCATATTTTATAATATCCAAACTTTCAGGGGTGGTATTAACTGGAGGGTAATTTTTCTTTCCTATCTTTATCCCGATAGACCCTATAAATGCCGAATTTTTAAGAAATTTATGAAGGAGGTAAGCCGTGGTAGTTTTACCATTAGTTCCGGTGACCCCTAATATCTTCAGTTTTTTTTCTGGATTTCCATAGAAATTACCGGCTAATCTTCCTAGTATTTTTCTCGTATTTTCAACTCTGACTATATTTATCCCTGAATCTTTCACCTCTATTTTTTGGGAAACAACTATTAGTCTAGCTCCCCTTTGGATCGCAGAATTTATATATTTATGGCCGTCATCATTTTCACCTTTCAGTGCAACAAAAATATCTCCATTTTCAATTTGTCTAGAATCATATTCCATCTTGACATACTCTCCACCATAGCTATTTTGATCAATTTCAATCTTTATTCCTTCAAAAATTTTGTTTATTATTTTCATTATTCTCCCTTTTAAAAGTGTGCTTATGTATATTTTGATATTAAAATTATTTATTGAATGTTTTTTGTGAAAACTAAAGGTTGTCATTCCTCTTCTACATCAATCAGGGGTATTTCTATAATAAATTTAATAATATTATCCACACACTCTAATTTGATATTCCACAGATGTTTATTGATGATATTTTTTACAATACTAAGCCCCAGCCCTGTCCCCTTGGAATTATTATCCAATTTAAAGAAAGGCTTCCACAACTCATCTAGCTTTTCTGCTGGTATAGGTTCCCCATCATTTCCAATTTCAACGATGAGAAAATTATCTTTTACCCTTAAAGTAGTCCATACCCTGCTATTACAATAATTAAAAGCATTGGAATATAAATTATAAAATAAACTCTCTGCAAGTTCTATATCACACTTAATCATTATCTCCTCATATCTATTAAAATATTCATTGTAGCTGATATTCAGGTATTTTTCAGAAAATATTTCTCCAATATCTATAAGATCTTTGACAGATATATCTTCAAAAAATAAATCTATTTTCCCCGAAGAAAAATCTTGGAATTTTCTTGTGATCTTGGATATTCTTATTAATTGCTTTGAAATAATTTCAAGATGAGAATCCTCAGGATATCTGCTTTTTAAAATATCTGTATACCCATTGGCAATGGCTAAAGGTGTTTTTATTTCATGACCAAAATTCCTTAAAAATTGTTTTTGCTCTTCAGCTTTATTTTCAAAGTAGAACAAGTTTTTTTCAGTTTCCTTTGCTACCTCGGAAATAAGCTTTGAAATTTTTCCTATTTCATCGTTGCTGTCAATGTTTTTTATTTCATGAAAATTTTTATACTTTATATGATTTAGGTTTAATTCTATAGTGTTAATTCTCTTTGCAAGAATTTTGGAATAGAATAAAAATATAATCGATAAAAATATAATAATGGTGATAAAGGTTATGTTATTTAATTCTCTGGCAAAATTAAAGTTTTCCTTAACAGAGGGGATATTAGTTTTAAGAACATAAAACTTCTCTTTGTTTTTCAAAATTCTCATTAAAAAAGCTAAATTCAGATCCTCTTGATAGAATATTCTTGTGACTGAATATCCTCTTTTTACATGGTCTAAATCTTCATATGAAAACCATATGTTGTATTTCTGAGGATTCTTATTAAATGTTTTTTTTCTGATCTCGGTATTAAATGCACTTAGGTTTTCTTTCAAAGTTATTTCATAAAAATAAACTGTTTCAACTTGGCGAAAACTACCATCCTTTATAAATTGCTCTTGTTTTCTTAAAAATTGTTTCTTCCTATAAATATAATAATGATCCCCCAAGGATTTAGTTATATAAAAAAATCCTATAATTCCCATTAAAAATCCAGCTAAAACAATTAAATATATTTTAAATTTGATTTTTATTTTCATCTGTAAACCTATAACCTCTCCCTCTCTTATTCTCAATTAACACATCACTATTAATAATTTTATTTCTTAAACGATTTATATGAGTATCCACCGTTCTGGGATCTCCGTAATAATCAAACCCCCATACATGGTTTATAATTTTTTCCCGTGATAGAAAAACCCCTTTATTTTCCCAGAGGTATAAAAGTAAATCATATTCTTTTGGAGAGAAATTAATTAATTGACCATTAATAAAAACTTTAAATTCCTTTGTTAAAACCCTAATAGATTTTGAAATTTTCACTTCTTTTTTATCCAGTTTCCTTATAAGAGTCTTTAATCTTAAATAGAGTATCTCAAGATTAAAAGGCTTGGAAACATAATCATCTGCTCCACTTTTTAGCCCGTATATTTCATCTTCAGATGAGGAGTTGGCGGTTAAAATAAGAACAGGAATTTGGCTGTTTTTTTTTATCTCATGACATATTTCCAGACCATTTCCATCAGGAAGGTTTAAATCAAGTATTATGACATCTGGCGATCTGTCATAAAACAAATTTAACCCCTGATCTTTATTGAATGCCTGAATTACTGTAAATCCCTTCTCAGAAAAAAATAGTTTTAACATATCATTTAAATCTATGTTATCTTCAACAATTAATAGCTTCATTTAATCTCCTTGTAATAAATCTGTGACTTTAAATTTCTATAATTAAGTTTATCATATTAATGTCACAAAAATGTGACGGTTTTATTATTTTTTATTTAAATTTTATATAATTTAATTATAGGACTTTTATAGAAAAATTTTATTTAAACCTAATTTGTTAATACATTATGGCTAATTGTAACATCATGTTACTATACACGGTAAATTTTACTCTTAAACTATAGATCTTAGTTTAACATCAAAAATATTAATTTGATTTTTATTTTTTTTAGTTGTAATATCTTTTATATCCCCCCATAGGGGATATAAAAGAGTAATGGAGGGTTTTATGAAAGAAAAATTACAGTCTGTTAAAATAATCACCGCTTTAGCTATTCCAGCTATTCTTGAAAATACCATGCAGATATCTGTAGGATTTATAGATACATTTTTTATTGGTAAACTCGGTACAGAAGCACTGGCAGGGGTTAGTGCTTCCAACAGTATTATGAATATATATATAGCTTTTTTCTTAGCCGTCAGTGTGGGGTGCAGTGCTCTAATGACTAGAAATATAGGGATGAAGGATTATAAAAATACTAACAATATCCTTCACCAGTCTATAAATTTAGCTATAGGAATAGGATTTTTAAGCGGATTAATTAATGTGATTTTTGCAAAGCCTCTCTTATCCTTACTAGGATTAAGCTCTAATGTCATTAAAATTACCCTGCCTTATTTTTGGGCTGTGGGAACTCCCAGTGTTTTAATTTCCATTTCTATGATTTTGTCCAGTGCCCTGAGGAGTAATAAAGACACTAAAACTCCTATGAAGGTTGGATTTATTGTAAATATTATAAATACTATTCTCAACTATTTTTTAATTTTTGGTTTAGGGAACTGGAACGGATTAGGCCTGTTAGGAGCTGGAATAGCTACAAGTATCGCTAGAACACTGGGGGTTATACTGCTATGGAAATCCTTAACTGTTTCTAAAAACAGCAATACCGATAAATCATCGTCAGATATCATCATTACAAAAAATAAACTCTTTAAGTTAAATTGGGATATTATAAAAAATATCAGTATTATAAGTGTTCCTGCTGCAATGGAAAAATTAATTATGCGTACCGGACAGCTAATCTATATATCCATGATTATCTCCATAAGTGAAGCCACCTATGCCGCCCATAATATTGCCGGAGTTATCGAGTCCTTCACTTACCTACCTGCTATGGGGTTTGGAGTTGTGGCTGCTACTTTAGTCGGGCAGCAGCTTGGAGAAGGAGATGTAAAATCCGCTAAAGAATCAGGAATCTTATGTTATATAATGGCTGTAGTTTTTATGAGTATTGTAGGTGCTGTTATCTTTATTTTTGCACCCTATTTAACCAGTATATTCTCCGAAGACCCCGCTATTATTAGAGATGGTTCAAAAGCTCTGAGAATAATCGCATTTGTTCAGCCTACTTTAGCGGCAACCTTTGTTATCACTTCAGCACTTCAAGGAGCCGGAGATACTAAATATCCAATGTATATAACATTTATTGGTATATGGTTTATAAGAGTAACCGGAATATATATTCTAGGTATAAAATTAAATATGGGTATCACAGGAGTATGGCTGGCTATTGCTGCTGATATAGTCATCCGCGGGACCCTTCTCATCCTTAGATTTATAACGGGTAAGTCTTTAACTGAAACTAATATTAATTACATTAAATAATTGTAAATATATAATAATTATTGTATATTAAAAACAAAAGTTCTATAGATTATTTAGTTAAATATACTATTAATTTATTCACTGAAAAAAGGAGAGATTAAGATGGGAAATCACCCTAACCAAAAACAAATGATTAATAGGTTTTCTAGAATCATTGGCCATACTGAAGCTATTAAAAGAATGATTATCGAAGAAAAAGAATGTGAAGATATACTGATACAAATTGCAGCTGTACGTTCTGCACTTAACAATGCAGGAAAAATTATATTAAAGGAACATATCAGTCATTGTACAACAGATGCTGTAAGAAACAATGATTCTGAAGCATTGGATAAATTAAATAAAGCAATTGATAAATTTATGAAGTAAATAAACTTCATACACAGAAAAAGTTATTGTTACGAAAATGAATAAATTAAAAGAAAATTATAAAGTTGAACTACTGCAGTGATTTATTTGAATACGATATTTTACTAACCTCTTGAATGAATATTGCGTTTCATCTATTTTATAACTTTCATTTATAAAAACCAATAAAACAAGAGCTTTAAAGCTCTTGTTTTATTGGTTTTTATCGTCTAGGAAATTTTTTCTTAATCTTTATTTTTAAGTGATTTAATCTTCAATAAATCTGAACCACAATCTTCTAATTCTATGTCTACATAAAATTCTTTTTCCGAGAGATGATCTCTTCTGTCTATTTTTTCCAAACTTATTATTAATTGGACTTTATACTCAGATTTTTTTATTTCTAAAATCTCAATATCTTCTACCCTATGGTCCAAGTTTTTATATTCCTTATTATTGGATATATAGTATTTTTTTAGATTTTTAAACGAATCAATATTTTTTCCTTGAAAATCCAGATTAAAATTTCTACTTAATATTTCTTTAAAACATTCTACTTCCTTATCATTTTTATCAATTAAAAGATAAAAATAATTCAGTGATGCCAGGATCTTATTTTTATTTTTTTCTAAAATATGATCATGAATTCCCAATGCAGACACCCTTACACTTTGAATTAAAGGCATGAACATTTTATCCTTTCCATTCTTTTCATAATTTAAACTAAAAATGTATTTAAAAGTTGTTTTTAAATCATCCTTTACTCCTAAGTTATCATATTCTACTAAAGTGTCTACTATATAACTCCCGTTTTTTCTGCTTTCAATCTGGTAATCTAAAATATTGTAGATACTCTTCCAATTTTTAGGAATTAAATCTATCTTTTTTAGATAATCATCTATACCAAAAACTTTTTCTAACCCTGAATCAATAGATATATTCTTACTGAGTATCTTCAATTGAGATTCCAAAGTTGAATTTTTTTCATAAAATGAAAACCATCTATAGATTTGTGTTAATATTTTCTTTTCATCTGAATACATTTCCCACCTCCATAGTATTATATACTATTTTCCCTCTATAACTAGTGTTATTTTTTAACCGGATCAACAGCATCCTCTACATAATCATAAAATAAATAATAACATCACAGAACTATCTCTGTCTTATTTTTTCAGCATTTATAAAATTTTATAAAATTTTAGTTGCTTTTTAATTAAACTTGAGTTATATATACTATTAACATTTTAGAATGAGTATATTTCAGCATGCAGAACTCTAAAAAATACATTTTATTTGTTTAGAATAAAAAAATAAAATATTGATAATGAATATCAATATTTTTTTTAAAACTTGTTTGTTAAAAAAATAACATGCAATAACTAAAGGAGTGATCAGATGAAAAACTTGGATTTAATTAAGGTAACAAATGCTGTAGAAAAAATGTGTATAGACGCCAATTTCTATTTAGGTTCCGATGTTTTGGATAATTTAAAAAAAATGGCCAAAACAGAGGTTTCACCTGTAGGGAAAAATATATTAGATCAAATAGTTGAAAATCATGAAATTGCCCAGGAGAACCAGGTACCTATGTGCCAGGATACCGGTATAGTAGTGGTATTTTTAGAAATCGGGACCGAGGTTTATATAGACGGAGACATATATGAAGCTGTAAATGAAGGAATCAGAAGGGGTTATGAAAAAGGATTCTTGAGAAAATCCGTTGTAAAAAATCCATTGGACAGGGTAAATACAAAGGATAACACTCCTGGAATTATCCACACTAAATTAATACCTGGCAGCGATAAGGTGAAAATTATAGTGGCTCCTAAGGGTGGTGGAAGTGAAAATATGAGTGCTATCAGGATGTTAAAACCAGCTGATGGTATAGAAGGGATTAAGGACTTTGTTGTGGAAACAATTAAAAATGCCGGTGGAAATCCATGTCCTCCAATTATTGTAGGAGTAGGAATAGGCGGGTCTTTTGAAAAAGCTGCACTCTTAGCTAAAGAATCTCTTATGAGAGATATAAATGACAGCAGTTCAAATCCTATAAATGCTAAATTAGAAGATGAATTATTGGAGTTAGTAAATAAAACCGGAGTAGGCCCTATGGGATTAGGTGGAAGAAACACTGCACTCTCGGTAAAGGTAGAAGCTTACCCTTGTCATATTGCATCGTTACCGGTTGCCATCAACATAAATTGTCATGCTGCCAGACATAAGGAAGTAATACTATAAGATATTTAATTCTTCATAACCAAAGAACTACCCGTAAAGGGCATCACCAAAATAACTAGAACTTATCAAGTAAGTTAAGAATTTTGCGATATTAGTTTATTTTATAAACATAGGACTTTGAGAAAATTAGATAAAGAACTACACTAATAAATTCTAAGGGTTCCACCCTTAACTGGGTTCATTTACTTTTGGTGAGCAAAAGAAACGAACCAAAGAAAAGCTCAAACTTTGAAAATTGTTTCTAAGTAAAATATTAATATACGAGCTTTGAAAGCTACAGTCCTCGCTTAACTGCGGAACTTAATTTGTTGAACGCTCTAGTATCTATGAAAGTACAAAGTAATATCACTTTCAAAGTTAAAAAAATCTATCAACACAGAGATTCTCAGTGATATTTTTGGGGGTTTAAAGCGAAGTTTATAGTCGTCTAGCTTTTCTTTGAAATTCCTTTTTCTAGATGTTACTCTACTTCTCAGTAAATATATTGCTAGTTTCGTCGTGCCTACCATGCCCGTCAGGCACCCCAATAAGAAACGGGGATCCATGGACTTACCCCTATGACATCATTTAGAAAAAGTCTGCTTTTCTTTTCTCTGTTTCTTTTTCAGATAAAAAGAAACAGAGCCTGTTAAGGATGGAATCCTTAGGTCTTTTTTACAGGTTAATTCAGCGTTAATTAGCGGCATTAGCGGTTAAATATTTTAAAAACTTCTGTGTTTTAGCTATAAAAATTTTAGTCACAGATAACGTATAAAAAATAATATGACATTATATCCAATAAAAAATTAAAATTTAATATTATGGAGGTTATAAAATGAACTTAACAACACCATTGAAAGACAGTGATATAGAAAAATTAAAAGCAGGAGATACTGTAAAGATATCCGGGACTATATACACAGCAAGAGATGCAGCCCATGCCAGATTAATTAAATTATTGGAAGAGGGTAAGGACCTTCCCTTTGACCCAGACAGACAAATAATTTATTATGTAGGACCAAGTCCTGCTAAGCCGGGAAATGCAATCGGAAGTGCAGGACCTACAACTTCTTATAGAATGGATCCCTATGCACCACAATTAATCGAAGTTGGATTAAAGGGAATGATTGGAAAGGGTGCCAGAAGTGACGAAGTAAAGGAATGTATAAATAAAAATAAAGCTGTATATTTTGCAGCAGTAGGCGGAGCAGCAGCTCTTATAGCAAAATCTATAAAAAAATCTGAAGTCATTGCGTATGATGATCTGGGATCCGAGGCTATCAGAAAGATGGAAGTAGATGATTTTCCTGCCATCGTTATAAATGATATATATGGAAATGACCTCTATGAAATGGGTCAAAAAGAATATAATTGTGAAAATCAATAAAAAATCAGCAAAAACCTCAATATGAGGATCAAATAAAATAAACAGGAGGAGTATCATTATGAGAGTATACGAAGAATCATTAAAATTACACGATCAACACAAAGGTAAGATTGAGGTTATTTCAAAGGTAAGCGTAAAGACTAAGGAAGACCTAAGTTTAGCTTATTCACCAGGCGTGGCAGAACCTTGTAAGAAGATTGCTGCTAATAAAAGTGATGTTTACAAATATACAGCTAAGGGAAATATGGTTGCTGTAATCACAGACGGTACAGCAGTATTAGGATTAGGAGATATCGGTCCTGAAGCAGCTCTCCCTGTAATGGAAGGAAAAGCAATTTTATTCAAAGAATTCGGAGGAGTAGATGCATTCCCTATCTGTTTAGATACTACAGATACTGAAGAAATCATCAGAACCTGCAAATTATTAGCACCTAGTTTTGGCGGAATAAACTTAGAGGATATAGCAGCTCCTAAATGTGTTGAAATAGAAAGAAGATTAATTGAAGAGTTAGACATTCCTGTATTCCATGATGACCAGCATGGTACAGCGATAGTTACTACAGCTGCAGTAATAAATTCATGCAAGTTATTGGGAAAAAATATATCTGACTTAAGAGTATCTATGATCGGTACCGGTTCGGCCGGATCATCTATCGCAAGAATGCTTAAGGGATTAGGAGTTAAATCATTATATGCTTATAACTCAAAGGGAGTTATAATGCAGGATAAATATGACAAATACAGATTCTTGGTAAAGGAATTATTGGATCAAAATATCATAGATACTCCAGAAAACTTAGAGGAAGATTCAGTTGCCGGATTAGTAAAGGGAACAGATGTATTTATAGGAGTATCAGGACCTAGTATGGTTACTAAAGATATGGTCAGATCTATGAACGCAGATCCTATTATCTTAGCTATGGCAAATCCAACACCTGAGATCATGCCTGAAGATGCATTGGAAGCTGGAGCAGCAGTGGTAGGTACAGGTAGATCGGATTATCCTAACCAGGTAAACAATGTACTGGCGTTCCCGGGATTGTTCAAAGGTGCACTGGAAGCTGGAGCTACAGTAATCAACGATGAGATGAAGATAGCAGCAGCATATGGTATTGCCAATGTATTGAAGGAAGAGGAATTAAGAGCAGACTATATCATCCCTAGTCCATTTGACGACAGAGTAGCATCAGTTGTAGCTGAAACTGTTAAGAAGATCGCTATAGAAAATAACTTAATCAGAAAATAAGAATTATAACTCATAGTTTTTTTATTATCTAGGAAATTATAAAAATTAAATCTAACGGTCTATTAATAAAAATTAAGGAAATATCTAAATCACGCCCCAGAATATTTTATGGGGTGTGATTTATTTCTTTATCAATTCTAAAAAATCAGAATGTATCTATCAAAATACCAAACTTTAGCTGCTATAATTTTTTTATTTTTTTTATTTTTTTAGTTGATTTTTAGTTAATTTTGAGCTATATATATTATCAGATGTGTTTTTATAGTATTTTTTCACAATTTATTCTTATATTTCAGAATGGTTATATGATGATATAAGACTATTCTAAAATCAAAAATTGATATTATTATCAATTTTTTTTACAACTAATTTTGTTAAAAAAATAACAAAGTTATATTTAAAATTTGAAAGGGGGGTGAAGGTCTGTACTTTTTATATCTTAAGGTACAGATTAAACAAATGAAGTATAGTTATTATCCAGGATGTACCTTAAAAACAAAAGCACAGGAACTTGAAAAATTTGCTCTAGATTCAGCCAATGAACTGGGGATTGAATTGAAAGAACAAAAAGACTGGCAGTGTTGTGGTGCAGTCTATCCCATGGGAGAGGATGAAATTGTTACAAAATTATCTTCTGTGAGGAGTCTTGCAGCTGCCCGGGACAGAAATGAAAAACTTGTGACCCTCTGTTCTGCCTGTCATCATGTTATTAAAAGGGTCAATGAAGATATGAAAAACAAAACGGAAGTAAGGGACAAGGTTAACAATTATCTCCAGCTTGAAAACGACTACAACGGAGATGGAGAAGTAATTCATTTTTTAGAGATGCTCAGGGATGATTTTGGGTTTAAGAAATTATCTGAAAAAATAAAAACTTCTCTAGATGGCCGTAAAATAGGAGCTTATTATGGCTGTCTCCTTCTCAGGCCGGAGAAAGATATGAAATTTGATGATTCAGAAAATCCTGTTATCATTGAAAATTTTATAGATGCTCTAGGCGGTATAGCTGTAAAGTATCCCTATAGGACAGAGTGCTGCGGGGGATATCTTGTGACTGAAAATAAATCTATAACAGATGAGATGACAAATAACATTATAAGGTCTGCTGCTATAAATGGAATTCAAGAGATCGTAACTGCCTGCCCTCTATGTAAGTATAATTTGGAGAACAGTCACGAAGCTAAAATAAACAATATATCAGTTGTTTATTTTACAGAGCTTTTAGCCGAGACTTTAAATATGAAATAATTATCTTTATTAGGAGGTGGAAAAATGGCAAGAACAAAAATTATTCCCGATAAATATGAAAAGGAGATCTTCCAAATCAAAAAAATCAGCAGAGAGATGATCAATGATTGTATGCAATGTGGAAAATGCACAGCAGGCTGTCCTGCTAGTTCAGGAATGGATGTATTTCCCCATCAAATAATGAGACACTTACAATTGGGACAATTTGATAAGGTTGTTGAAAGTGAAACAATCTGGAATTGTGCATCATGTTTTGCCTGTGCAGCTCGCTGCCCGAGAGGAGTTGACTTAGCCAGCCTCATGGAAGCTATACGCCTTATTAAATTGAGACAAAAAGGAAATAACAGACTAAAAGTTAAAGATGCAGGTCAGTTGATGACCGATGAAAAAATGCCGCAACAGGCTATTGTAAGTTCATTTCGAAAATACACTAAATAGATATTGGTTATTGTCTTGTAAGGAGGTATAAAGTTGCGAAAAATTGGAGTTTTTGTATGCTGGTGCGGTTCAAATATAGCCGCTACCGTCGATGTGAAACAGGTTGTAGAAGAAGCAAAAAAAATGTCAGGAGTTGCATATGCTATAGACTATCAGTATATGTGTTCTGAGATCGGCCAGAATATGATGAAGGATGCCATAGATAAACATAACTTGGATAGAGTTGTAATTGCAGCTTGTTCTCCCCGGATGCATGAAAGTACATTTCGTAGAGCTGCAGAAGAAGCTGGAATAAACCCGTATTTAGTAGAAATTGCCAACATAAGGGAGCAGTGCTCATGGGTGCATAAAGATAAGGAAGCTGGAACCAAAAAAGCTATAGCTCTCACAAGAGCAGCAGTGGCTAAGGTTACCTTGAACAATGAGCTTATCCCCGGAGAGATAGACGTGGTAAAAAAAGCTCTGATAATTGGCGGGGGAATAGCCGGTATTCAGGCTGCATTGGATATTGCAGACGCCGGGTACAAAGTAGATATTGTAGAGAAAACTCCCAGTATCGGAGGAAGGATGGCACAGTTAGATAAGACATTTCCTACCCTGGATTGTTCGGCATGTATTCTGACACCAAAAATGGTAGATGCGGCAAAACACCCCAATATAACCCTTCACACCTATAGTGAAGTAGAAAAAATTAGTGGTTATGTGGGTAATTTCAATGTAAGTATAAAGAAAAAAGCACGTTATGTTGATATGGATAAATGTACCGGGTGCAGGATATGTACTGAAAAATGTCCTTCTAAAAAAGCTGAAAGTGAGTTTGAAGAAGGTCTTAAAAATAGAGGTGCAGTTTATATCCCATTTGCCCAGGCTGTTCCTAATGTACCGGTAATTGATACAGATGAATGTATTAAACTAAAGACCGGAAAATGCGGTTTATGTGAAAAATTATGTCCGTCAGGAGCCATTGATTTTAATCAAAAGGATGAGATGATCACAGAAGAATATGGTGCCATAGTGGTAGCCAGCGGTTATGACATCATTGATTTAGATAAATTTGGAGAATATCAGTATGATCATCCAGATGTCATTACATCTCTTGAATTTGAAAGGATAACCAATGCAGCGGGGCCGACAAATGGAAAATTTGTGCGTCCCTCCGATGGAAAAAAACCAAAAAAAGTAGTATTTGTACAATGTGTCGGTTCCAGAGACAAAACTGAACGGGGTAAATCATATTGTTCAAAAATTTGCTGTATGTATACTGCCAAACATGCCATGCTGATAAAAGAAAAATATCCTGATATAGAAGCTTATGTGTTTTATATAGATGTACGTACTCCCGGAAAGAATTTTGATGAATTCCAGAGGAGAGCAGTAGAAAAATACGGGGTTCAGTATATTAAGGGAATGGTTGGAAAGATCTTCCCAGAGGGAAAAAAACTTATGGTTCATGGTGTAGATACCATGAGCGGTGAAACCCTTGTAATAGATGCTGATATGGTTGTCCTGGCAGCTGCTACAAAAGCTAAAGAAGGGGCTTTAGATCTAAAAAGAAAGCTTAATATCAGTACCGACATAAATAATTTCTTTACAGAAGCTCATCCAAAACTTCGTCCTGTAGAAACAGCTTCAGCAGGGATATATCTGGCAGGAGCCTGTCAGGGACCTAAAGATATCCCGGAAACTGTAGCTCAGTCAAGTGCTGCAGCTGCAAAAGTTATTGGTCTTTTAAATAAATCAAAACTTGTGAATAATCCCTGTGTATCTAAAGTAGATGAATCTATATGCAGCGGATGCCTTGCATGTACCGAGATGTGCCCCTACGATGCTATTTCTTCTGAGAATATAGAGATCGTTGACCATGGACAAAGAATTAAAAAAACAGTTGCAAAAGTAAATGAAGCTCTGTGTCATGGTTGTGGAGGATGTACCGTTACCTGCCGGCCTGGTGCAATAGACCTCAAAGGATTTACAAATAAGCAGATCTTAGCGGAGGTGGATGCAATATGTCATTAGATACTAATACTAATATAATCGATAAAAATGAGGAGTTCAAACCGTTAATAGTTGCATTTTGCTGCAATTGGTGCAGTTATGCAGGTGCTGACCTGGCTGGGACAAGCAGGTTAAACTATCCTGCTAACATAAAAATTATACGTGTTCCATGTTCTTGCAGGGTAAATATAAATTTTGTACTGAGAGCATTCCAGAATGGTGCTGACGGTGTAGTAATAGCCGGCTGTCACCCGGGAGACTGCCATTATTCTACTGGGAACTATCATACAAGACGTCGTTTTTCCCTTATAACAAATTTAGCAGAATATGTAGGGGTCGAAAAAGAACGTTTTAAAGTCGATTGGATCTCAGCAGCAGAAGGAAATAAATTTGCAACTGTAATGAACGATATATTAGAAGATGTTTATAAGCTCGGACCAAATAAAAAGTTGAGGGATGCCAGATGGAAAATATAACTAAAAAAATAAGAGCCGTTGCAAAACAGGCTCTTATAAATAAAGAGATAGACAAAATTTTAGGATGGAAAAAAGGGGACCTGTGGTCTGAATCATATCCGGTATTTATCACTAAACCAGAAGACGCTGATTCTTTAATCTGGGATTCATTTTGTATAAATAATCTCAGTAAATATCTGATTAAGGAACTTCCAAAATATGATAAAATCGGAATTTTTATTAAAGGCTGTGATTCAACTTCTTTTAACCAGCTTCTAAAAGATAACAGGATAAACAGGGAAAATGTAGTCCTTTACGGGATCCCCTGTGAAGGGATGGTTGATCCTGAGAAAGTAAAAAAAATAATGTTAAATGACAGAGTTACGAGAGTAAAAAAATCTGAAAATGGTTTCACTTTAACCAATAAAAACACGAGTAAGGATGTTTTGGGAGAGGAAATAAAATATGATAAATGCCTGACGTGTACCTCCCCGAATCCAGTGGTTTATGACCAGCTTTTAGGTGACGTGGTAAATAATAATGTAAATAGAGAAGATAGATTTAAAGGGGTAGAAGAGATAGAATCTATGACCCCTGATGAACGGTACAATTTTTGGAAAGGTGAATTTCAAAGGTGTCTAAGGTGTAATGCATGTCGTGATATCTGCCCTGCATGCAGTTGTGTAAAATGTGTATTTGATAATTCCGATGCAGAGATCTCAGGGAAAGCAAAGACAGAGGGAGAAGACACATTTTTCCATATCGTCAGGGCATATCATGTGGCAGGTCGTTGTGTAGATTGTGGTGAATGTGCAAGGATCTGTCCTGCCGGGATCCCCCTTGATAAGCTGAATAGGAAAATAATAAAAGATATAAATGAGGTTTATGGTGAATTTAATGCTGGTCTGGATTCAACAACTCCAGCACCACTGGTTACATTTAAACTTGAAGATGCAGACACATTTTCAAAACAAGGAGGGAAATAATGAAAAAGATTTTAAAGACTAAACTGCCTGAATTATGGCAAAAGATCGATGCTGACTTTGATTTATTTCTTCCTATTGAAAAAAATAAAACACTTAATTTTTCACTTTGGAAAGAGGGAGAAAAAGTTAATTTAGATAGAGTAAGAACAAATGCTTCACCCAAACACCTTGTTTTTCCGCAGACAGAAACTTATCTAAAATTTAAGAATGAAAATAAAAAATTAAGTCTTGAAGTTGTAGAAGCAGAAGGAGATGAATATGTTCTCTTTGGTGTGAGACCCTGTGACGTGAAGAGTTTTAAACTTTTAGATAATATATTTTTAAGAGATCCTGTGGATACTTATTATAAGGTACACAGAGATAGGGGAATTATAATATCTCTTGGGTGTTCTAATCCTGAAGACACTTGTTTCTGCACTTCTTTTGGGGTAGAGGCTGCATCAGCTCCTGAAGGTGCAGATATAGCTGCATGGGATATGGGAGATTCATTTTTATGGAAGACTCAGAGTGAGAAAGGCCAGAAATTAATGGAGAGTGTAGAAGAATTCTTTACAGATGCCCACGAAAAAGATCTCAAAACCTTAGAGCATGAAAAAGATAATATCCGGGAAAAATTAAAAGAACTTCCATTCAGCAATATAGATCTTTCAAAAATAAAAGGAACTCAGCAGGAGATATTTGATCAGGAAGAAATATGGAATGAATTTAGCGAAAAATGTCTTGCCTGCGGGACTTGTTCCTATCTCTGTCCTACCTGTCATTGTTATGACCTTTGTGATTATAAGGGGAGTAATAAGGGTGAAAAATTCCGTTGCTGGGACTCATGTATGTCATCTGATTTTACACTTATGGCTCACGGAAACCCCAGAACCAGCCAGATGCAGAGATTAAGACAGAGATTTATGCATAAACTCGTTTATTATCCTAAAAATCATGAGGGTGTCTATTCTTGTGTAGGCTGCGGAAGATGTGCAGACAGGTGTCCGGTACATATAGACATTGTAAAGATAATAAAAAAATTAGGTGGTGAAAAAAATGAGTTGTAGTTGTCATGATCAGGATCCATTGATCCCTCAAATAGCTGTTATAAAAGAGGTTAGAGTAGATACCCACGATGTTACTACTTTTAAAATAGTAGATAATTTTGGAAAAAAACCCTTTGAATTTTTGCCGGGTCAGTGTGCTATGATCTCTATTCCTCCCATAGGGGAAGCTATCTTTTCAATAACATCTTCTCCTTCCCAGGAGGAGTTCATAGAATGCAGTATCAAAAAGTGCGGAACTGTCACAGATTATCTGCACCAGCTTGAAGCAGGATCTGAAATCGGCGTGAGAGGTCCCTATGGAAATAATTTTCCTGTAGAGGAATTAAAAAACAAAGATTTAGTATTTATAGGGGGCGGAATAGGTTTGGCTCCTCTGCGTTCTGTAATTAATTATGTAATGGATAACAGGGATGATTTCGGTAAGGTAGACATTGTTTATGGTGCCCGTACACCTGGAGATTTAGTACATTCAAAAGATATCTTTGATGTCTGGCCCAAAGAAAAGGACACAACTGTACACCTCACAGTAGACAGCTTGTCTGAAAATTGGGACGGGAATGTAGGATTTGTCCCTAATTATGTGAAAACATTGGGATTTGACAGTAATAAAATTGCCTTAGTCTGCGGACCGCCTATCATGATAAAGTATACCCTTCAGGCATTGGAGGAGATGGGTTTTAAGAAGGATCAGGTTTATACTACTTTGGAATTAAAGATGAAGTGTGGAATTGGAAAATGCGGACGTTGTAATATAGGCGATAAATACGTATGTAAAGATGGTCCTGTATTTAGATGCGATGAGATTACGGAACTTCCAAACGAATATTAAAAAACAGGGGGGCATAGATGTCTGAAAAAAAAATGATCGATGTATATATATTTGGTAAAAAATACACAGTACCTTCTAGCTTAACAATCATGGATTCCATGGAGTATGCGGGATATCAGCTGACTAAAGGCTGTGGCTGCAGATCTGGATTTTGTGGTGCATGTTCTACTATCTACAGAGTCAAGGGGGATAAAGAATTAAAGATAGCCCTTGCATGCCAGACAAAGGTTGAAGATGGAATGTATTTTACACAGCTTCCATTTTTCCCGGGGGAAAAACCTCTGTACAACATAAATGAGTTTGAACCGGCTATGGATACAATGGCAAAATTTTATCCTGAAATTTATAAGTGTATAGGCTGTAATTCCTGTACAAATGGCTGTCCTCAAGATTTAAATGTTATGCAGTATATTGCCCACGCACAGAGAGGTGAATTTGAAAAATGTGCACATGAATCTTTTGATTGTGTATCATGCGGGATATGTGCATCCAGATGTCCTGCCGGAATAACTCATTATAATGCAGCTCTTTTAGCACGGCGTCTTACAGGTAAATATATTGTTCCTGAGACAGAGCATTTAAAAAACAAAGTCCAAGAGATAGCAGCTGGTGAACACGATCAATCAATAGAAGAAATCATGGGGAAAAACATCGAAGAATTGAAAGAATTGTATAACACCAGAGATATCACTAAATAACTTATCTTTCGTGGTATTGCATGCCTTTAAAACTAAGGAGTTTCCTGCCTAGGGCGGGAAACAGCTCTTAATTCCCTTTAATTTCAAATAAAATTTAAAAGGAATTTAAAAAGAAAACTTAGTATTTATAGGCATTTAATTGCCGTAAAATATCGGTAAAATAATTATAAGTTTGAATATGGGGGAGGTATTTAATGTATACAGCAGAGATGAGGGAATTATCTAAAAAGGTAGAAGAGACACGTTCCCAAAGAATTGGAATAAATTTTCCGAGGATGTCTCCAGAAGATAAAATAGGTGTTTTAAATGAAAACCATCCAGATTATAGTGATAAAGGATTTATGTATTTAAAGCATGGAGTAAATAAGGGAGCTAGGGTTCCCAATGAATTAGGAGAGCTTTTAGAGGCTAAAAGTAAGCTGGTAAACCTTGAAATAAACCTGGATAAAATAGATTATGATGTGGATGTACTGGTTATAGGGGGAGGGGGAGCAGGAGCTGCTGCCGCTCTGGAAGCCAATGAAAAAGGGGCTAAAGTATTAATCACAACCAAGCTTCGTTTTGGTGATGCCAATACCATGATGGCTGAGGGAGGAATACAGGCTGCAGACAAGCCGGATGATTCCCCGGCAAAACATTATCTAGATGTAATGGGAGGGGGACACTATACCAATGTTCCCGAACTTGCCAGTACCCTGGTAAAAGATGCTCCATCTGCAATCAAATGGTTGAATGATTTAGGTGTGATGTTTGATAAGGAAAAAGACGGAACTATGATAACTAATCATGGGGGAGGTACCTCCAGGAAAAGAATGCACTCTGCAGCAGACTATAGTGGTGCCGAAATAATGCGTGTCATGAGAGATGAAGTTAGAAATAAAGAGATCGAGGTATTAGAATTTTCTCCAGTAATTGAACTCCTCCTTGATACCGACGGTAAGGCTGCCGGAGCAGTTATCTGTGATCTTGAAACTAAACGAAATTTTGTGGTAAGAGCAAAAACTGTGATAATGGCAACTGGTGGAGCCGGAAGACTTCACTATCAAGGTTTCCCGACATCCAACCATTATGGTGCCACTGCTGACGGCCTTGTGATGGGATACAGAGTAGGAGCTGAGCTTGCTTTTGCTGACACCATCCAATATCATCCCACAGGTGTAGCTTACCCTTCTCAAATTTTTGGAGCATTAGTTACAGAAAAAGTTCGTAGTTTAGGAGCTACCCCGCTGAATATCCATGGGGAGCAGTTTGTATACCATCTGGAAACAAGAGATGTGGAGGCTTCTGCCATTATTAGAGAGTGCAATGTAAAAGGAAATGGTATACCTACTCCTACAGGCGGGTATGGTGTATGGCTGGATACTCCCCTTATTGAGATGATTCATGGTGAGGGAACCATTGAAAAAAAACTTCCAGCAATGTTGAGGATGTACCTTAAGTTTGATCTAGACATGAGAAAAAAACCAATTTTAGTATATCCAACCCTCCACTATCAAAATGGCGGATTATTGATCGATAAAAACGGTCAGACAAAAATAGAAAATCTATATGTAGCCGGGGAATGTGCCGGAGGTATCCACGGAACCAATAGACTTATGGGAAATTCATTACTGGATATAATTGTTTTCGGTCGGAGAGCCGGGATTCATGCTGGGGAAAATTTTAAAGATATAAAAATAAAAGATTTAACCTTTGATCATGTAAGAAAATATCATGAAGATCTAGAAAATAATGAGGTAGAAAGCAGCCAATTTTCGCCAATGATCCTCCCTATTTATACCCATGGCAGGGAAAAATAAAAAAAATTTAATTATTTGATAAAAAAAATTGATTTTTTTATTTTTATGTAGTAAAAACTATTAAGAAACAATAAAAACTTCACAAGAAATGAGTAAATAAAAACTTATAAATAACTTAAAAAATAACACGTTAATTTTTTTATAATAGTACTAATTTTATTAGGAGGGGTTAAAAAATGGCATTAATGACAGGGGAACAGTATATTCAAAGTTTAAAGAAGATGAAAACAAAAGTTTATTTGATGGGAGAATTGGTTGAGAATTTCACGGATCATCCAATGATCAGACCTTCTATCAACTCAGTTGCAGCTACTTATGATCTGGCCCACCAGGAGGAGCATCAAAATGTTATGACTGCTGTCTCAAATATTACAGGGGAAAGGGTTAATCGTTTCTGCCATCTTCACCAGAGTACTGAAGATCTTAAAAATAAAGTTAAAATGCAAAGATTACTGGGACAAAAAACAGCTTCATGTTTTCAAAGATGTGTGGGAATGGATGCTTTCAACTCTATCTTTAGTACAACTTTTGAAATAGATGAAAAACATGGAACTACTTACCATGAAAGATTTAAAAAATATATGCAATTTGTCCAGGACAACGACCTTACAGTAGATGGAGCCATGACAGATCCTAAAGGAGACAGAGGATTAGCACCTCATCAGCAGGCAGATCTTGATCTTTACCTTCGTGTAGTAGAACAAAGGGAAGACGGAATCGTAGTCAGAGGGGCTAAAGCACATCAGACTGGTGCTGTAAATTCCCATGAACATCTGATCATGCCGACTATTGCCATGGGAGAAAATGACAAAGATTATGCAGTTTCATTCTCTATCCCATCGGATGCTCCGGGAATATTAATGATCTACGGTAGACAGTCATGTGACAGCAGAAAATTAGAAGACGGACATATCGATGTAGGAAATCCTAAATTTGGCGGGCAGGAAGCATTGGTTGTATTCAATGATGTCTTCATTCCAAATGAAAGAATATATCTGAATGGAGAACATGAATTTGCCGGAGTTCTTGTAGAAAGATTTGCCGGTTACCATAGACAGAGTTACGGGGGATGTAAGGTAGGAGTAGGAGATGCACTTATTGGTGCTGCGGCACTTGCAGCAGAATACAATGGTGTTACCAGAGCTTCCCATATAAAAGATAAACTTATTGAGATGACTCATCTTAACGAAACACTGTATGCCTGCGGTCTTGCCTGCTCTACCGAGGGAGTTCCTACAAAGGCAGGAAATTACCAGATAGATCTTCTTTTGGCCAATGTATGTAAACAAAATGTAACAAGATTCCCATATGAGATAGCCAGATTAGCTGAAGATATCGCAGGTGGATTAATGGTAACTATGCCTACAGATATAGATTTTAAACATCCTGTTATCGGTGAATACTGTAATAAATACTTTGCAGGAGACAGTAAAGTACCTGTAGAAAATCGTCAAAAAGTACTTAGATTCATTGAAAATCTTACTTTAGGAGCTTCTGCTGTAGGATATAGAACTGAATCCATGCATGGGGCAGGATCTCCTCAGGCTCAAAGAATTATGATCTCCAGACAAGGAAACATTGAAGGTAAAAAACAACTGGTTAAAGAACTTACAGGTATAAAAAAATAATAAAGCAACGTGACGTTGCATCCAGATAAGCACAATTTAGGTTATTATAAACTTTTGTTTATTAAAAAATAATAGAAGAGAGGCTTCGGCCTCTCTTTAAAATAAGGTGATGAAAATGCTGCAAAAAGTAGAAAAAATTATATCGGAAAAAATAAGACCCTCTATAAAAGAACACGGGGGCGATATTTCAGTTGTTTCAGTCCAGGATGAAATCTTAAAGATAAAATTACTGGGAAACTGTATAGGATGTCATCATGCCAGGTTTACCACAGAAGAACTTGTGAAAAAAATAATTCTTTTAGAGGATATCGGAATTAAAGATGTAGTCTTAGAAACCGGAGTTTCAGAGGATCTTATAGAGATGGCTAAAAAACTTTTGGCTAAAAAAGCAACGTGACGTTGCATCCAAATAGCACAATTTTTTTAGATAATGATAAAACTATTAAAAATTTATATATACAATAAAGGAGTGAGAAAGATGAACTGGAAAGAGCTCTATAAAGAAAAACTAGTATCTCCAGACGAAGCAATTTTAAATATAAATTCCAAAAATAGAGTAGTAGTAGCTCATGCATGTGCTGAACCGAAAATTTTGATAGATGCCCTGATTAAAAATAAAGAAAATTTTGAGAATTTAGAGATAGTTCATATGGTTGCCATGGGAAAAGCCCAGTATGTTAACGATAATATGAAAAAACATTTTGTCCATAATGCATTATTTGCAGGAGCCAGCACCAGAAAAGCAGTTCAAGATGGAAGAGCTGATTTTACTACATGTTATTTTCATGAAGTTCCCAAGTTATTTCGGGATGGTCATCTTCCGGTAGATGCAGCTTTAATACAAACAAGTTTACCCGATGAACATGGAAACTGCAGTATGGGAATATCTATTGATTATATCAAATCAGCTGCAGAAAATGCAAAAGTTGTAATTGCCCAGGTAAATAAACATATGCCGAGAACTATGGGAGATTCCTTTATCCATATCTCAGATATAGATCATATAGTTGAACACGCAGAGCCCCTTATTGAGCTCAATCCTCCTAAAATAGGAGAAATTGAAAAAGCCATCGGAAAAAATTGTGCATCTCTTATAGAGGACGGTTCCACACTTCAGCTTGGAATAGGTGCCATTCCAGATGCAGCTCTATTGTTTTTAAAAGACAAAAAAGATCTGGGGATTCATTCTGAGATGATCTCCGACGGTGTTCTGGAATTAGTGAAATCCGGTGTTATAAACAACAAAGCTAAAAATTTTAACAAAGGAAAGATGGTTGTTACCTTTGTAATGGGAACCAAAGCACTCTATGATTATGTAGATAATAATCCTCTGGTTGAATTTTACCCGGTAGACTATGTAAACGACCCGGTAATAATAGCTAGAAATGATAAGATGATCTCTATTAACTCCTGTGTACAGCTGGATCTGACCGGACAGGTATGTTCAGAATCTATAGGATACAACCAGATCAGCGGGGTAGGCGGACAGGTGGACTTTGTCAGAGGAGCTACCATGAGCAGAGGGGGGAAATCAATTATTGCCATACCTTCTACTGCTGCCAAAGGAAAGGTGTCCCGTATAGTAGCTGTCTTAGATGAGGGTGCTGTAGTAACTACATCCAGAAATGATGTAGATTATATAGTAACCGAATACGGTGTTGCCAGACTTAAAGGAAAAACTCTCAAAGAAAGAGGCCGGGCATTGATTAATATCGCTCATCCTGATTTCAGGGAAGATCTCATTAAGAACTGGGAAAAAAGATACCACTGTAAGTTTTAATTTATAATTTTGACAATAAAATAACTTTCAAGGGGGATGTGTATGTTTGTATTTAAAAGTATTCATTGGTTAACAAATCCTTTCATTCTTATGTTTATAACAATCTTTTCAGGATTATTATTAGGAAAATTATTAAAAATTGGAACCTCTGGAGCCCTATTCTCTGGATTGGCAATAGGGTGGTTAGTAGTGAAGCTGGCCAATGATTCAATAAATGCACAAGGACCTTACACCTCTACATTCAATTCAATGCTCAGGGTCAGCGTTATAGATAAAAAATTCTTTAGTTTATTTTTAATTCTTTTTGTAGGTGCAGTGGGGCTTCTGGCGGCTGATAAAATAGCCATCATCCTTAAAACATACGGTACAAAGTTTGTTGTACTGGGATTTCTCATTGTATTTATAGGAGCCGGGACAACTTATACTCTTACTATTTTGAGCAAAAAAGCAAACCCCTATGAAGTTTCAGGAGTTTATACAGGTGCTCTTACCAGTTCCCCTGGATTAGCTGCTGCAATCGAAACATCCAGGGAACATGCTAAGGAGTGGGCTGTAGGGTATCCATCTCTTAGTCATCACAATAAAGAAGTACTCCTAAATATATTAAATTCTAAGGGTACTCTTACACCGGAAAATACGCCGACTTTATCTCCGGAGCAGGCAGATGAATTTGTTATTGATGCTGAATCTGGAGTGGGTATAGGTCATGCAATCGGTTATCCATTTGGAGTTCTTATTGTTATCCTGGCGATGAAACTCTTCCCTAAACTATTCAGATTAAATTTGGAAGAGGAACATAAACAATTTCAAGATGAGATGGAAGAAGCTAAAAAACAGATAAATATTAAACACATTGAACCTGTAACATTTGACCTCGTTGCTTTTGCCTTTGTCTGTGTTATTGGTTATACACTTGGGATGATCAAGATAAATCTTGGTTATCTGGGATACTTTGGTCTGGGCTCCACAGGAGGGATCTTAGCTGCCTCTATCTTCTTTGGACATTTAGGAAAATTAGGATTTATGACTTTTAGAATGGATAAAAAAATTCTTGGTGTAATCAGAGATATAGCTCTTACATTTTTCCTTTCTATCGTCGGTTTAAGATATGGTTTTGCTGCCATTGACTCTATAACTGGTGCAGGTTTTTATCTGTGTGTAGTTGCCATCCTGGTAGGAATCTTATCTATGTTTTCAGGGTTTCTTGTGGGAAAATACGTATTTAAAATTAACTGGATCATGCTTTCAGGTGCAATCTGCGGCGGGATGACTTCTACTCCCGGTCTTGGAGTAGCTGTAGATGTTATTGGTACCGATGACCCGGCAGCAGGATACGCCGCCACATATCCATTTGCTCTATTTGGAATGGTGTTATTTACAATAATTTTACACAAATTACCCATGTAATAATCGGTTAAGTAACAGATATTTTTCGGCATTAACTTTTAAAGGAGTGCAGTGTTGCGAAAGATTAGTCAGATAAAATATTTTTTAATAAAGGGGTGTAATAAATGCAATCTAGAATTAGAAATGAACAACTTAAAGAAAAGATTATGAGTCCCATGGAAGCTTCTAAATTAATAAAAGATGGAATGGTTATAGGTACCAGTGGATTTACTCCTTCTGGTTATCCAAAGGTCGTCCCTCTTGCCCTTGCAGAAAGAGTTAAGAGAGATAATGAAAAAATGAAATTAACACTTTACTCCGGTGCCTCCCTGGGGCCGGAAGTAGATGGTGCATGGGCTGAAGCAGGAATCCTTGCCAAAAGACTCCCGTACCAGACCAATAAACAGCTGAGACAGGATATAAATTGCGGGAAGGTAGAATATCTGGATATGCATCTGAGCCATTCATCCCAATATCTAAACTATGGGATCCTGCCGAGAGTAGATGTAGCTATCGTAGAAGCAATTGCCATAACAGAGGATGGAAATATAATTCCTACAAGTGCCGTGGGGAACTCTCCGTCATTTATAAAGAGTGCAGATAAGATCATCGTTGAAATAAGTTCAAAACAGCCGGTGGAATTAGAAGGGATGTCGGATATATATATGCTTGAAAATCCTCCTATGAGAACTCATATCCCCATAAAAACTCCTGGAGACAGGGTTGGGACACCATTTATAGTGTGTGATAAGGATAAAATTGCAGCTGTAGTATTTTCAGATATGGAAGATCATGTAAGAGACCTGGCACCAATTTCTGATGTAGACAGAGCTATCTCTAAAAATATTATTAATTTTTTAGAAAAAGAGGTTTCTTTGGGAAGGCTGACTAAAAATTTACTTCCCCTCCAGTCTGGTGTAGGAAATGTTGCAAATGCTGTTCTTGCTGGTCTCTGTGATTCGACCTTTGAAAATTTGGTCTGCTATACCGAGGTTATCCAGGATGCAATGCTTGAATTGATGCAGTGCGGGAAGATAAAAAAAGCATCTGCCTGCTCCATAAGTCCTTCTCCCAGGGGTCTCAAATCATTCAGAGAAAATATCGATTTCTTTAAAGACAAAATCATTTTACGACCATTAGAGATCTCAAACAGTCCTGAAATGGCCAGAAAATTAGGGGTAATTGCAATGAATACAGCTATCGAAGTAGATATCTACGGAAATGTAAACTCTACCCACATAATGGGGTCAAAAATAATGAATGGTATCGGGGGATCCGGAGACTTCGCCAGAAATGCATACCTGACAATTTTTAGTACAAGTTCTATTGCAAAAGGCGGAAAAATTTCATCTATTGTACCTATGGTTTCCCATGTGGACCATACAGAACATGACACAATGATAATCGTTACAGAGCAGGGTGTAGCGGATCTTCGTGGACTGAGCCCGAAAGAAAAAGCTAGATTAATTATTGAAAATTGTGTTCATCCTGATTTTAAAGAACAAATGAGAGATTATTTTAACAGAGCGTGTGAAGTATGCCAAAGCTGTCATACACCGCATATTTTAGAGGAAGCTCTTTCATGGCATGCAAATTTCGTAGAAACAGGAACTATGAAGAAGTAGTTATTAAATTATTTTATAATTGTACCAAAATATAAAAGTAACTTATTTTTAGAGGAGGAAACAAAAATGGATTCAAAAAACTACATCAACAACATGATTCAAAAGGCAAAGGAAGCTCAAAAAGAATTGGCAACATATACTCAGGAAGAGTTAGATGCCATAGTTAAAACAATTGGAAAAACTGTATATGATAACGCTGAAGAACTTGCAAGAATGGCTGTAGATGAAACTAGAATGGGTGTATATGAAGACAAAGTAGGAAAAAATAAGGGTAAATCTAAAAATATATGGCACAATTTAAAAGATAAAAAGAGTGTAGGAATAATCGAAAGAGATTTGGAAAAAAATCTTATTATGGTAGCTAAACCTGTTGGAATAGTTGGAGCAGTTACTCCTACAACAAACCCGATAGTAACACCTATGTGTAACGCTATGTTCGCTATCAAAGGGGGAAATGCAATTATCGTAGCCCCGCATCCCAGATCAAAAGCTTGTACTGCTGAAACAGTTGCTAGAATTAATGCTGCATTGGTAGAAAACGGGATCAGATGTCCAAAGGATGCTATCCAGGTAATCGCTGAACCATCTCTGGCTTATACAAATGAATTGATGGAAAAAGTAGATGTAGTCCTTGCAACAGGTGGAATGGGAATGGTTAAAGCTGCTTATTCAAGCGGAAAACCTTCATTCGGTGTAGGAGCAGGAAATGTTCAGGTTATTGTAGATAAAGGTGTTAACTACGATGACGCAGCAGCCAAAATTATAGCTGGTAGAAAATTTGATAACGGTATAATTTGTTCCGGGGAGCAGACAGTAATTGCACCAAAATCAGAATATAATGAAGTTATAAAAGCTATGGTGAAAAATGGAGCTCATTATATAGACAACCCTGCCGATATTCAAAAATTCAGAGATGCAATTTTTGAAGACGGACATATGAATAAAGACGTTGTAGGTCAGTCGGTTGCCAGAGTTGCAGAGATGGCAGGAGTGGAAGTTCCAAAAGATGCTAAGGTTATCCTTCTAAAAGCCAGCGGAATAGGAGCAGAGGACCTTCTTTGCAAGGAAAAAATGTGCCCTGTACTTTCAGCTTTTGAATATGATACCATTGAAGATGCAATTAATATTGCTCAAACAAACTTAGATCTTGAAGGAAAGGGACATACAGCGGCAATTCATTCAGATAATTTAGAAAATATCGAATTAGCCGGGAATTTATTGACAGTAAGCAGATTAGTTGTAAATGCTCCATCTTCAACAACTGCCGGAGGATCTATGTTAAACGGATTCGCTCCAACAACAACATTAGGATGCGGTACTTGGGGAAATAATATTATTTCAGAGAACTTAGACTATAAACACCTGATCAATGTTTCTAGAATAGGTTTAGTTAGAGGAGATGTTATAATTCCATCAGATGAACAAATCTGGGAATAGGAGGAGAAATAAATGAGACTTTTAAAAATACAACCAGAAATACATAAGTTTGATACATTTAAAGAATTTGCTGCAGACTTTAAAATAGGAAAGGGTGACCTTCTTTTTACCCATGATTTCCTTTTTGATAACTATATGAAAGATTTAAATTTAGAATCTGAAAATTTGTTCTTTGAATGCTTTGGTATGGGAGAACCATCAGATGAAACTATAAATTATATCATGGATGCTATCAGAGGAAAAGATATTCAAAGGGTCATTGCAGTAGGCGGGGGGTCTGTCATAGACATCTCAAAATTATTGATCTTAGAAGATACCGATGACTGCCTGAATTATTTTGAAAAAACAGTAGAAATAAAAAAAGTCAGAGAATTGGTGATTGTTCCTACAACCTGCGGAACAGGCAGCGAGGTAACAAATATCTCTATCTCTGAAATAAAATCGAAAAAAACTAAGATGGGATTAGCTGTAGATGAACTTTATCCTGAAAGTGCAGTATTGATTCCGGAGTTGTTGATGAACCTGCCGTATAAATTCTTCGTAACAAGCTCAATAGATGCTTTAATCCATGCTATAGAAGCCTATGTGTCTCCAAAAGCAAATATGTACACTGATACCTTTAGTGTAAAAGCAATTGAGATGATCTTGAAGGGATATATGGAAATTTTAGAAAAAGGTGAAGAGTACAGGAAAGAGATCATAGAAGACTTTATGATAGGAAGTAACTATGCAGGGATAGCATTTGGAAATGCAGGAGTAGGAGCAGTTCATGCACTGTCTTATCCTTTAGGGGGAGTATATCATGTTCCCCATGGGGAAGCCAACTATCAATTTTTTACAGAAGTATTTAAAACATACTTAGCTAAAGATCCAAATGGTAAGATAGCCGGAGTTAATAAAGTATTAGCTGATATTATGAATATCCCGGCAGGAGAAGATGTTTATGCAGGCTTGTCAAATGTTTTGGATAAACTCCTTTCCAGAAAGCCACTGAAGGAATACGGAATGAAGGTAGAGGAAATAGAAGGATTTGCAGATGCAGTAATTTCAGGACAGCAGAGACTTTTGGCCAATAACTATGTTCCTTTGGAAAGAACCGATATAATAAATATTTACAAAAATCTTTATTAAACTGTTCTTCTTGGAACTAAAATTACTGCCTTTGGCCGTTTTTAACTGAATAAACAAAAAATCAGGTTTAATTTTAAACCTGATTTTTTCTTATTAAAATTAATATCTGATAAAAACAATGAAAAAAATAATTTAAATTGGAAAAACTATACATCTTTACTATTGACAATTATCAATTTAGGAAGTATAATCAAACAGTTAGTTAGTCGACCAACTAAATAAATGTTAATATTATTAAAAAGGAGATGTAAATAATGTCTAAAATATCTGTAATTGGTTGTGGAAAAATGGGTAGTTCGCTTGTTAAAGCATTTTTAAAGTCAGGTCATCATGTTTTTGTATATGATGTTTCCAGAGAAAGTTGTATTCCTTTGGTAGAACTTGGTGCAAGTTTGGCAGAAACCCCTATAGAAGCAGCAAATAACTGTGATGTAATGGTATTCAGCATCAATAATTACACAAATACCATACGATTTCTTAAAAACGACGACGTATTACTTCAGCTTGCTGGAAAAACACTTGTTCAACTTTCAACAGGAATTCCTCAAGAAGCTCAAGAACTGGAAGGAATAATAAAAGAATATGACATCGATTATATCGACGGTGCAATCATGTGCTATCCACATCAAATTGGGACAGAAGAGTCATGTATCCTGATATCAGGAAATGAATCCACATTAAAAAATAGCGAATCTGCTTTAAAAAGCCTTACAAAAAATCTGATGACGGTAAGCAATGACATTAGTGGTGCATCTACACTTGATTGCGCACTTTTAACTTTGTACTATGGAACATACTGGGGTATTTTGCAGGCAGCATCATTATGTAAAAGCCAAAACTTCTCTGTACAGACATTTGCTGATATAGCAGGAGATTCGTATCTTTTTCCTACTGTTACAGAGATTCTAAAACATGTGCCACAAGATGTTGAGAGCGGTAACTATAAAGATAATATGGCTAGTAATATTATCCATTCTAGTGCTATTCAAAGGTTAATAGAAATGATGAACAGATCTAAAATTGATACATCTGTAACAGAGAGTATACATTCTTTAATTCAAAATGCCATAGAAACTGGATACAAGAACAATAATTTAGAATCAATCGTAGAAATAATCAGAAAATAATATTTGGCCCTCATGAAAACACTATTAAATCAATTAAATAGTGAAAATATAAAAATGTGAGAAATATCATAGATATTTCTCACATTTTTTTGTATATTTAGACTGTGCAATATATCAATGTTCTTTAAATAGTAAATATTTCACTAATAGGGTCCCGTTAACATTATCGGAAATGTTGGCTAGACCCCTGATCAACTTATAAAATAAAATAATTTTTCCAATAATTCAAGTCGTTCCTTTTCATTTTGCTCTCTGATAGTTGAAAAAAGTATTAATCCTTCAGCAAACGTCAGCCATATTTTACTGATAAAGTTAGCAGTTTCATCATCAGTTTGAAATTTTTTGATAACTTTATTGATGCCTTGCTCCCAATCGGAATAAGTCTTCTCTAATTTTTGTCGAACATTATTGTTATAAGATGCAATCCCCCAAATTTCCAAAAGGATTTTAGAAAACTCATTATTAGATGTAGTGATGATATCATTCATAAACATTAAAGTTTCTTTCTTAATATCAACATCAGTACTTTGATTTAACATTATACTTTCAATCCAATCATGAAGCAATGATAAATAAAATTCAGACATATAATCAACATATTCTAAAAGAATATCATCCTTTTTATTAAAGTAATAATGAATAAGTCCATGGTTTAACCCAGCCTCATTAGCGATATCTTTAATTGATGTTTGATTAAATGGCTTCTTTAAAAGACAGTTATGAAGTGCTTTAATTATCTGAATTTTCTTTTCGTGTTTAGCAATTACTTGTGTCATAATTTACTCCTTTAATAAAACATAGTTCACTGAAAAAGATAACATCCCAAAAATGGAAAATTTTATCTTTTAATATTTTTTATCTACTTTTTTTAACATATACGGATCCTCTGGTCTAGCTTCAATAGAATTGATCTCCTCTCTTAGCCATCTTCAAGAAATATCAGGTTAAAACGCTCTTAGTAAACCATATGGATACCTTACGATTAACTCACATTTTTTTGAATTAATAATGGAGATAGAATCAATTAATTTTATAGATTCTCTTTTAATGTTACTATTGCGCCTCTTGATAATAATTAACGATAACTTAATGATACCATAATCAATCCAACTTTTAAATCGCTTTTTTTCGATAATCATCATAAAACCTTAGAAAAAATGGTACTAAAATAATTATCTGTTAATTTTGGGGTTTTCTTCTCATAATGTTCGATCTGCCTTTTTACCAGCTTCTCAATATAGGCTATCTCACTAGTATATAGGTGTTTCCTTTAGAGAGGTGGCGTAGAGGTCGAGAGAAGAGTCGCATTAGATTAAAATGAATAATAATGGAATTAAAAATAAATTTATAACTATTGATAATGACACTATCTCCGAAGGAAATTTGGTATCCATCTTGGATAAAACAGCAAAGGTAAGGATATTGGCTCCTACCGGAGAAGCAGTCATATATAATACCGTCTTATTGGATAAACTATCGAAGGGCAGGACCTGAATAAGGAGTAATCCTATCCCCACTCCCAAAACAATTTTTAATCCCACCACCAGGAGACTGATCTTTATATTTTTTAAGGATGGGGTGAAATACAGCCCAAGTCCCAGCATAATGGATGGCCCCACAAGATTTCCTATCTGATTTAAGGTGGTATCGATAAATTCAGGAATAGGGATACCAAATTTCCCAGCTATTATCCCAAGGACTATGGCTGCTATAGGGGGAGATCGCAGTGATTTAACAACTTCTTTTAATTCTGACCTTAAAAACATAGAATAAACTAAAACAAAAACCATCAGTGAGTTTCCAAAATCATAGAGTCCCATCCGCCACATATTTTCTACCCCATAAAAAGCAATATAAAATGGCACTACAAAACCTGAATTCATAATGATTAAAGAACCTCTGATAACTATTTTTTTATCCCTGGATATTTTCATCCTGCTGGTCAATAATTTTCCCAAAATAAACATTAAAATTTGAAACATGATTATAACCAGAGGATAGACTAAAAAATCTGCTTCAAACTGGGTTTTCCTTACCGATTGAAATAGAATTGCCGGAATAAAAGCATAGAACATCCCCTTTAAAAATACCCTTCCATCTTCCTCATTTAAGGCCCCTGTTTTCTTTAGGAAGTACCCTAAAAAAAATATTAAATTTATAGGCACTGCCTTATTTAAAATTAATTCAAACATCTGCTTCTCCTTCGAAAATTTAAGTTTACTATATCTATTAAATATACGCCTGCCAATGAGATAAACCTGGTAAAATAGTAAAAAAAAAATCCCTCCCTTGACTACTGATTAATACCAGTAATCAAGGGAGGGATTGGAAAGCACAAAATTAAACCTTATGATGTTTTTAATTCTGCTGCACCCTGTTCAACCGTTCCTCTTCCTTCTTCTCTTATTTCATCCCAAACAGCAAACTCACCTTTAATTCCAATCTCATTTGGATTGAAATCCCAATTGTCTGCTCTTCCTTCTTTCATCCTCATTCTATAGTCTTTTAAACAGGCAATGGCAGGTTTATGCATAATTAAAATTCCCACTATATTTATCCAAGCCATTGTTCCTATACCAATATCTCCTAAAGTCCAAGCCATACCACCTGCAACTACAGATCCTAAAAATGTAAATCCAAGGTATAGTAATTTTAAAATAAATCTTATTTTTTTACCTTTTTCACTGCCTTTAGTTAAATAAACTAATGCTGTATCTCCATTCCAATAAAATGCCAATAAAGTAGTAAAGGCAAAGAATACTATAGCTACTGCTACTATATATGCACCATACCCAATCCCGATATCCAAGGCTGTAGATGTGTTAGCTGCTCCTATTGTCCCGATACTCATATCAGAAGTTGCACCACTTGCTGTATGTATTACCCCGCCAGTTCCATCAAATACTTTATATGCTCCTGTAATAATAATCATTAATGCTGTTGCTGTACATACAAATATCGAATCAATATAGATGGAAAATGCCTGTATTAATCCCTGCTTGGCAGGATGTGACGTGTCTGCTGCTGCTGCTGAGGCCGGACCTGTTCCCTGCCCTGCTTCATTTGAATAAACACCTCTTTTTACACCCCAGGATATCGCTGCTCCTACTATCCCTGCAAATGCTTCTTCTTTTCCAAATGCAGATTTAATAATTAAAGTTAATGACGGAATAATTTCCCCCGCATTAAGTGATAAAACGATTACTGCAACGATTATATAAGCTACTGCCATGAATGGAACTACTATTCCGGCAAACTTTGCTAACCTTTTAGCTCCTCCAAAAACAATCGTAGACAGTAATCCCACTATAATTAATCCTGATACCCATTCAGGAACCCCTGCTGCTGTTTTTAAACTTCCTGCAATTACATTTGATTGGGTAGAGGGCATAAATATTGACATGGCTAACACTGTAGCTACTGCAAATAAATTTCCATACCAGGTTTTCCCGCCTAATAATCCTTTTTTGAAGTAATAAGCAGGCCCTCCCCTGTATCCACCTTCAAATTTTTCTTTATATAATTGTCCCAATGTAGATTCAACATATGATGATGCAGCTCCCAGGAGGGAGATTACCCATAACCAGAATATCGATCCAGGTCCCCCTAATGCTATGGCTGTAGCTACTCCTGCAATATTTCCGGTTCCTACCCTTCCGGAAACCGACATACACATTGCTTCAAATCCACTTATTGAATCTGCAGATTTCTCCCCTTCTTTAACATCTTTTCCCAGTAATAATCTTATCATTTCCTTGATCATTGTAAATTGAGCACAACTTGTTTTTAAAGTAAAAAACAATCCTGCACCTAAACAAAGATATATAAGTACCGGTGACCAAATAATACCATTCACTATATTTACTAAATTTTCCATATAAACCTCCAAAGAATTAAAACAATAAACTTAATATTTTCTGATTTTTCTTATCGATCTATTAAAATGATAACACTGCTTTAGAACAATGTCAACCAAATCGATACAGATGTTCATAATTTTAGTATAATTTGTTCGTTTTTTAAGTAGAAAATTCTTTAATTTTTTTAATGCTGACAAAAATAATTTACCATGGCTGTATATTATTTCACTAAGATCTGTGGATGATTTTTCAATATTAATTATTTTGAACAGATTTTCATCGGTTGGGCAAAGCACTTTTTTAAGATTTTAAAAAATCATCCCACCCCTGCCTTTTTCTTCCTCTATTATCATCTTTAGACAAAGTTTCGCTGGGGTACTGCTTTTTCCAGTTGGCAGGCATTCCAGTGCTTTTAAAGTTATATTTTTTAGTGAATAGAACTATATGATTCACCCTCAATTAATTTCAAACAAATTTCTACTTTAGTTTCGTAACTCCTCTTTTTATTTTTTTTCACAAAAAAGCAACGTGACGTTGCATCCAGATAGGCATAATTTCTTAAATAATAAAAAAAGGGCTTCTGAAAGCCCATTTTATTAATCATATATAATTTTTTTTAACTTTTATTTAAAATTTCCAGCCAAAGATCCATCTCTTATATTCCATATTTTAAATCAGAAAAATATCTGTCTATTAACTTCTGGGTCTTTTCCTCATAATGTTCGATCTGCTTTTTTACCAGCTTCTCAATATAAGCTATCTCTGCTTTATCTTTAGTGTAATATATAGGTGTTTCCTTTAGAGGGGTGGCATAGAGTTCTAAATTGTCCCCCTTCATCTTCCCGTTGTATTTAAACCAGTCATAGAAAACCTTGGAATTTAAATAACCCAGGATATAGAATAAATTTATATTTTTTTCCCTGGGAGTGAGATAATATATATCGGCACTTCCATAAAATTCCCCTTCCGAATATGAAAATTTATTTATCTTGGATCTCTGCCTGCCGATTATCTTAGGTACATTAAATATTTTTTCATCCCTGGCCCACTGGAGCTCCCACCAATTGATAATGGATCTTAAAACTTCCCTCCTCCTGCTCAGTCGTTCCTTATGGGGGTTCAGATGTTTAGCCAGTTTTTTATTTAAAGCCACCTTATTATCTAAATAGAGGATCCAATATTTATTGGAGGTATAGGTATACTGGTCTATATCTTTATTCTTATAAAATGGCTTTAGATATTCCCTGTAGTTCTCCTCATAGGAATCAAAAACAAAGGCCCTGTCATACCCGCTGACTATACCCTGGTTGATGTTTAGAAGTTCCCCCAGGAAATGAGTTCTGCCATTGTATACCCTATTTAACCGTTCCAAGTCTTCCTCTTTGGCTAAAATAACCTTATCCCTATAGTTATAAATTTTATCACTGTCTATGAAATATTTTTCCCTGTCATCTATCACTTCTAATTTCCCACTTTTTTTTTCCTTTCTCAGGGTAAAAACAACATTGTGCTGCCCCGCAGCCTCCTCAAAAACAGACCTGTTGTAATTATTTATATATTTAAAGGTGGTGTATTTTTTTATCTTCTCCCTCAATTTTTTAGCATGATCGGCTTTAAACCAGTAATTTGTGGTTATGTAGGTCAGCACTCCTCCATCTTTTAGTGCATCTATTCCCTTGGCTATAAAAAAATAGGCGTAATCCATCTTCCCCTCATAATTTTCTTTTCCGAATTTATATTTTTTCATATCTTCAAATATTTCTTTATTGTTCTTTTCCCCAAAATACGGTGGATTCCCTAAAACAAGGTCATAAGTTTCGTCTATTTCCTCCATGAGGGAATTGGTCTTTATTAAATTTATATTTTTATCTTCAATCTCGTATTTTTCCAGGATCTTTAAAATATTATTTTTGCAGATCAGCAGGGCTTCCCCATCTATATCATAGCCTGTAATCCATGAAATATTATAGGTATACTCTCCTAATTTTGCCTTATACAGCTGTATTATGGTATTTAGGAGGGGAAGGAGGAGATTCCCGGTACCGCATGAAAGATCAGCACACCTGAGGTTGTCAAATTTGGATCTGCTGTAATCTCCATTAAAATATATGTCTAAACTTTTATTTATCATCTCTTTTGCTATATAATCCGGTGTATATACCTTAAAATTTGTATCACTGTTTATCTTCACTGACCGCCCCCCTTTTTTTTACTTTTAGCTCTCCTTAAAATACCAATTCATAATTATTTATTTCTAAATACAATCCGAATATGGCTAATAAAAAAAAATTATAATTCTCCTTTACTTAAGTATACCACTAAAATTTATCAAAAAAAAAGAGTTACTATAAATTATAGTAACTCCATATATTGACATTATCATTCTCCAAATCATATCTTTATTTAAATGACTAAATCAATACAAATAACTTTTATTTTATCTTCATATCCATTGGGAATAGAGTCATAAACCTTTTTAAGCATTAGCGACTTATTCTTTAGTTTTCTAAAATAAAAAATTAAATAAATACCATATTGAACATTCGAAGAAAAATATTTATCTATGAGTTGATTTTGAATCCCTTCATATAATTCGCCATTGTCATCTCTTTTACATTCTATTTGTACTTGATAAGAAAAATTAGATTTATACTTAACATTAATATCCAGTCTATTATCTGCTAAATATTGTTCTTTCGTAGATAATAACTCACTACCATATTTATCATTTAATCTTTGTAAAATAATATCTCTAGATGCTTCTTCCGTTTTTTTTGATTTAACCAGTTTTACTTCACTATAAAAAGAATTTTTATCATTATTGATATTATCTTCAATTTCTTGTTTTAATTTTTCTATTTTGTATGATACCTCTGTAAAAAAATCTTTCTTCGATAAGATTGCACTATCAAATATAAATTTCTTTATATTTTTTACCTTATAACTCTCATGTAAACTGTCACTTTGTTGCTGTTGTAGCTCATTTAATTTATTTAAAATTTTATTTTTCCATGTATCATCATCACTTGAATGAAGTTCACTTAGTGTTTCTAATTCTTCAATATCAAAAAACATTAAAGAGGTTCTTTTAAGAAAACTGGCACATTCATTTTTAGGTGATTGAATGCCATTCACTTCTTCTATAGATTTATTAATTTTGAATGCTGACATCATATAACTAATAATTTTAATTCTTAATTTACTATCAAAGTTTTTAAAGCCATCATATAACTCTTGTGCATTATCTCTTATCAATGAGTGAAATGAAGTTGCCATGTCAATAGTAAAATTTTCTTTTTTATTATTATTAAATACAATTAGGGCTTCTACTGCATTTTTATTATCTGTATTCATCTCTAATTTCTCTAACTCAATCAAATCACTCATCTCTAAATTAAAAGCATAAATATTTAAAAAATTTTCTGAAATCGAATTTTTTATATCCGATAAATTAGAACCATGAGACATTGCAATTCTTTTTAAATTATCTATATTACTATCTAAATTTGTATATTTGTTGACAATATGCTTAATCTCATAAAATTGTTCTTCCAACAATAACTCTATATACTCTTTCAAACAACCTTTAACAAAATTTAAATCATTCTTTTCTAGTCGTTTTATAAAATTACTTTTTTGAATATTTATTGCTTTACTCTGTTTTAAAGTATTTGTATATAAATACTTTTTAAGTTCTACATCATCTATTATAATTTCTTCATCTTCGTTTAAAACTAAAGAGACATAATAAACTATATCAATATTTCTATTTGCACTAGGAGAATCTTTCGCCAATGAATTTAGAGTTAATAATTTAGGTTCAATTAATTCATTATATATTGTGTCTTTCAGTACCGCTTTTAACCTTTCTAATGTTGCATTTTCTAGGTATATTTTTTCTTTTTTGCTATTATCAAAATAAAATAAATGTGCAATCCAACCTAAATCTCCAAAACATTTTTGAATCTCTTCATCACTTTTATTCTCAAAGTATTTTTCATTTCTTCTTTTTGCTTCTATTTCCTCTTCCTTCCATTTTTTTTCCTGTTGTTGAGATTCTATTTCCCAATCTTGTCTTTTAGGATTCAACCAGTTATTAAATTCTTCCTCAAGGCCATATTTAATTATTAATTCCTCTATATTTTTAGGAATTATAGGTTTGTTATTTTCATCTTTCAATAAACAATTTAATCCTCTAAAAAATAAGTCTTTATTAACTTTTTTTTCAAAATTTTTATTCATTTTTTTCAGTAAAACTTCACTTTGGTTATTTGGAGATTTATAACTAAAAAAATAATTAAAATCACATGTTAAACTATGTATGTTGAGTGTTTCATTTTCTTTAGATAGCATTTTATCTATATATATTTCAAATAATTCATTTGCTAACCTTTGAAGTTTTTCCTCAGATACTTTAACCTTATCAGTTATCTCATAGCGATACGACTCAAATTTTATTTTTTCAAAATCAGAATAGTATGTATTAAAATACTCGATAATAGCGTATATTTCTTTTGCCTCTAAAGATTCGTCATATTTCAGTAATGTTTCTAAAAAATAATCACTAACAAAGCTTTTAACTAATTTTGGAAGTTTTAATTTAACTTCTCTTGAATCATCACAACTAAGTTCGTAAATTCTCTTTAAAAGTTCATATTTATTATCATACTCAGTCTTATAAAGGTAATTACAATACCCTATTATCCTTTTATGAGTATATAAAATAAGATATTCAGAAATTTTAGTATGATCTATATATTTAGGATATAATATATTTAGAATTCTTTCTTTTAATCTATCATCTTTATCTAAAATATCTCCACTTTTTATTTTTTCAACTACATCTTGTAAATAATCTGGTTCTAATATGAATAATTTTATAAAATCTTCTTTATAATATGTTGGAATTAAATTTTCTTCTATTTTCTCTTTTAGAAAAGCTTTGAGATTATCACTTATCTCTTCACTTTGAGTGATGATATTGATAATAAAATCAATGTAATGATTTTCAAATTTTAATGCCTTATCGTATTCATTTATTAAAAAATTATCTAATTCTATTGTATAAAATCCTTCTAATTCCATCCTTTGCCCGAATTCAAAAAAATATGGATTAGTTTTTGAATATTCTTTAACCGCTAATATGATTTTCTTTTTATCTTCTATGTTGAAAAGAGAATTATCCCCATGGATTGCTTGATAGTAAGGATCAACTTGAATAAAATCTTGATCTGCACTTAATGAACACAACCAGGCGTAAGTTCCTCTAAGTTCAGTAGGAATTTTAACATTTTTCACAAATAAGTTTTTAATCCTTTCCTTACTTATTTCAATAGAATCATCTAATTTATATTTAAAAATATAATTGGCTAAGGTATACTCTGCAATTGTTCGATGAATAAACTTGCCTTCACTAAATATTTTTGTTTTTAATACCTCCTCTAATAACTCTTTTTTATATCCTTTTTCAGAATTTGATATTTCATCAATAAAATTATTATCAAAATTATCGATACCACTAAATACATAGTAAAAAGCAAGGTATCCAACAATTTTAAACATTTCGCCTTGTTCTATATAAAAACTACTTTGCAGATGATTTTGGTTCTGTTCTCTAGCACTAACTATGAACTGCTTATATAAATTAGTTTTTGAACTAATCTCATCTCTATTATTTTTCCATATTTCAGATAACATATAAAACATTTGAGGATTGCTTAAAAAACCTTTATTTGTGAATTTTCTAATAAAAATATCTTTATTGTCTATGTTTAAAAGATCTGCAAGTTTATTCTGTTCTTCAATGCTCAATGGTTGAATACTAAAAAATATGGCTTCCTCATTTACCTCTTCCCTCAAGTCATTTTTATCTGATTCACCACGCCAGTCCATCTCTCTGCAAGTGATAATAATTTTTAAATTCTTATTCATTTTCAATAAATCATTCACTTTATTTCCAATTTCAGTAAGCACAAAAGTTTTATCATCAGCAACTCTTCTATATTCATCCAAGCCATCTAATAAGAGTATTTTTACTGATTCGTCTATCTGACTTTTTAATTTTATAAATTTCTTAACAGGTATTAATTCTGTATTATTATTTTCACCTTTATATTTTTGTAATATAGAACTTTTACCGCTTCCAGGTGCTCCTAATATAATAACAATTTTGTTTTTTTGAATTATATCTTTTAGTAAAAATTTATTATCTCCTTCTAAACTTAATGGTTGAATATTGAAAAGTGAAACTTCCTCATTTACCTTTTGCTTTAAGGCATTTTTATCTGATTCACCACACCAGTCCATTTCCCTACAGCTCATAACAATTTTTAAATCACTATTTCTTTTTAATAAATCATTCACTTTATTTCCAATTTCAGTAAGCACAAAAGTTTTATCATCAGCAACTCTCCTATATTCATCCAAGCCATCTAATAAGAGTATTTTTACTGATTCATCTATCTGTCTTTTTAATTTTATAAATTTCTTAACAGATGTTAATTCTACATTATTGTTCTCATCTTTATATTTTTGTAATATAAAACTTTTACCGCTTCCAGGTGCTCCTAACATAATACTAATTCTATTTTTTTTAATTTTATCTTTCAGTAAATATATATTATCTTCTTCTCTAGTTAGACTTTTTAATGATAAATCTATGTAATTCATAGTACAACTCCTCTTAGTGAACATCCTTTTCTATATATAAATTATACCACTAAATTTCATCAAAAAAGAATTTTTAGTCGCAGATTATTTTAGATTATTCAGCACTAAAAATTACTAGAAGATTTCCGTATAACAGCTATAAAAGTTTTATACATTTGAATTTTTTTATTTGATATTCATGAATCATAAATTTAATATTCGTATATCAAACTTTGCATGATTCATTTTCTCTATGAAGGGAAAAACTGGATATGGAGTATAACTTATAATGTATATAACAAATCACAGTGAAAGAAGGAAAATATAACTTAATTTTATTAAAGGGAGGAGATCGATGAAAAAAATTGTACTAATGTTTTTATTGCTAACAGTTATGGGATGCTTCCATGAAAGTACAAGAAAAACCAAGGATGTCGTGGGTGAAGATAGTTTGAAGAGTAAAATTTTACCCCTGACAGTAGACGGGAAAACATATAATAATTATCTGGTTTATGAAGATTTAAAAGGGGAAAAAGCTCCAGGAATTCTGCTTATCCATCATTATTTAGGATTGGATGAAGTAACAAAGAACAATGCCAAAAGATATGCGGAATTAGGTTATGTTGTTTTAGCCATGGATATGTATGGAAGTGATGTAAAAATAACAACTCATCAGGAAGCAGGAAAAATATCGGGCTATTATAGAAATAATAGAGAGATAATGAGGGAAAGAATAGATAACGCTTTAGATCTGTTAAAATCAAATGAAATGGTAGATAGTAACAGGATTGCTATGATTGGTTATTGTTTTGGAGGAGATTCTGTGATCGATTACCAGCTCTATAAGGAAGATCCACTATTGGGGATATCATTTCATGGTTTTTATACAACACCCCTTATAAACAACAAATTAAATGGCAAATTGCAGATTCATCACGGTGAGAACGATACAGCTTCTAAAATACAGGATTTCCAAAAATTTGTAAAAGTTCAGCCGTCTGTAGAACCATATCTTTATAAGGGAGCAGGTCATGGATTTACTACTCCAGGGAAAAGCTATAATCCTGAAGCCGACAATTTATCCTTTGAAAGAAGTAAAGAATTTTTAAAGAATAATTTCTAGGACATACCCCAGTCTGCTTCAAATTTTATATAAACACTAAAAATCAATATAAAAAACGGAATTTTCAGGGAGATAAGAATCGAAGAATTATTATCTCCCTTTTTTTACTTATGCAAAGATCTACAACCCACTAAATTTCATCAAAAAAAAGTCACTATAAATTATATATACCAAGTAGTCGATATAAGTTTTATTTTTAACAGCCTATGAGTTATAATATAAAAAATTAAGGGAGGGTAAAATGAATAAAGAAAATATCCGTAAAATTAAATTTAAAAATACATTAAAAATAGAATTTGAAGTTATGGAAATTTCAAACGTTTTTAAAAGATTTCAGGATGGAAATCTAGAGTTTGATATCGGTAAATTTCATAGACCACAGTTTAACATGATTTTATTGGTGGAAAATGATAGTGCAAAACATTTTGTAGATTTTAAAACATATGATGTAAAAAAAGGTGACATCTTATTAGTCGGAGAAAATTACGTTCATGCTTTTTCCAGGAATCAAAAATTAAAAGGAACAGCAATCATCTTTACAAGTAATTTTATTGAGATTAACGAAATAGGTATGAATTCTTTAAAAAAACTATTCAATATGCATCTCATCAATGAATCAGGAAAAGATCGAACTATTAAAGAACTTTTCAAGATACTAAAGTGCGAATATAAGGGGGATAAGGTAAATTCAATAATATTATACAGATATCTCCTTGGGTCTATTTTAACAAAACTTGATATACTGGTTGATGAAAATAAATTAATTAAAGATGAAAATAAAAATACGAAAATAATGTTAACTCTCGACGGATTAATTGAAAAATTTAATTATCAATGTCGTGATTCTATTGAATATACAAAGGGAACAGGATACAGCTATAAACAGTTAAATATTATATGTAAATCAGTAACAGGATATACTTTGAAAAGTTATATAGATAATATGGTTATTTTAGAAATGAAAAGGCAAATTGTGGCAAATGATATGAGTTTGAAGGAAATGTGCATTTTCTTTAATTTTGATGAAGAAACTAATTTAGTAAAGTATTTTAAAAGAAATGTCGGCACCTCTCCAAAAAAATTTAAAGACCAATACCAAAACTTTCATGGATAAAAGGTACGATTTCTACCATTTTTTGACTTTTTTTTACCTACCGGATTATAAATAAATTTCTTATAATTAATATATAAATAATAAGGGAGGAAAATTATGACTAAAAAAATTTTATTAACAATGGTAGTTGTTTTACTAACACTAACTGGGTGTAACAGCATTCAAAGCAAAAAGGGAAAAGAAACATCAAAAAAAGAGCAGGTGGTGGCGTTATTAAAAGCCTTAGAAACAGGGGAATCTGAACCCATAGGAATTATAAACTCTGAGAAATATATCCAGCATAATTTAGCAATTCCTGATGGTTTAGCAGGATTTGGGGAATTTGTTTCAAGCTTACCGGCAAATAGTATAAAAGCTAATACTGTAAGAGTTTTTGAAGACGGAGATTATGTATTTGCTCAAACAGATTATGAGTTCTTTGGACCAAAAGTAGGATTTGATGTATTCAGATTTGAAAATGGAAAAATTGTAGAGCACTGGGATAACTTAGGAGAGAAAAAAGGTCCAAATCCAAGTGGACACACTCAGCTTGATGGTGCAACAGAAGTAACCGATTTAGATAAAACTGAGGAAAATAAAACACTGGTAAAAGGATTTATAGAGGATGTTTTAATGGGTAAAAATCCTGCTAAGATAACTGATTATATCAGTACAGAAAAGTATATTCAGCATAACACAGATATAGCAGATGGTCTTGACGGACTGGGTGCAGCTTTACAAGCTATGGCTGAAGCAGGAATCACAATGGTTTATACTGAAAACCATAAAATTCTTGGAGAAGGTAACTTTGTTTTATCGATGAGTGAGGGAAAATTTGCAGGAGTTCATGTAGCTTTCTATGATTTATTTAGAGTAGAAAATGGAAAAATCGTTGAGCACTGGGATGTTATTCAAGAGATTCTATCAGAAGATAAATGGGCAAACGATAACGGGAAATTCTAGATAAATTTATACCAGCGTAGATACTTAGTTTAGAAGTATCTACGCTTTTTATCTATTAAAATAAGAGACCTTAATAAATTGTAATTTTAAAAAAATTAAAACTATTGAATAGAAGTTTTTATTAAATAACTAAAGGAGTGGTAAGATAAAAATTAGTGAGATTTATGAATTGTTCGATAAAATAGGTGTTTTAACTTTTTCAACAATTCACAATAACGAAGTTCACAGTAGGGTTGCTCATTTTAATGGATGTGACGAAGAAGGCATGTATTTTAGAACTATGTGGAATAAACCCTTTGCAAGACAATTGATGGAGACAGGAAAAATAACAATCTGCGGTGTAAGTGATACAAGAATACTTTCTCATGATGGAAATTCAGGAGCAGAATTTCCCCCAGGTTATTCTATCAGACTTATCGGTGAAGTCAGATTTGTGCCAGAAGAAGAAATTCTTGAAAAAGCCAAAACAAATAAAGACCTTCAGTTGGCTGTATATGATATGAATAAGTATCCGGCTATGAAAAAAGGGAACTCCATACCGTGTAATCTCTGAAAGATGTGACTATTGTGGTGACGGCATCACAGTATGTCCAGTAGATGCAATAGAATTGTCTTCTTCATTTTAAAATAAAAATTTTTAGGGAGATCCCTGAGTCTGCTTCAAATTTTGTATAAACCTTCAGATTAATGCTGCAATTACATTAATTTGGAGGTTTTTTTATGAGAAAAAGAAGAAAGAAATTTAAAGGTTCTAACTAAAATTAAATTAAATTAATGTTGACTTTTATTTTTTTATGCTGTAACATCTACCTGATTAAACATATATAAAACACAATTAGACTAACTATATGAAGTCAAGTAAAAATAATTGATTTTTTTTAAAGTCAAGTTTAAAAAAAATGGCATTACAAAAAAAGGTGCTAAGATTTTAAATTTTTTAAAAGTTAACTGCAGATGAATTTTT
>NZ_QUAJ01000017.1 GCF_003391055.1 Psychrilyobacter piezotolerans | reverse complement strand
TATATACATTTTTTTATTCATTTATTTCCTAAAAGTAATTTTTTCTCTAAAAATTCTTTATCATCCAACTAAACTTCTTCTTTTTTACAAATATTCAAATTTATAATTTCCTAGATAATAAAAAAAATCAGGCTTAAAAAACCTGATTTTTCTATATAAATATTATTATTTTGAACATAGCATGGAACCTAATGGTTTTCCTGTATATCCATTAATGCGGATGAAGTCATAAACCACCACATCAGGGCAACGACGCTTACGTAAAATATTTTACCTTGATTTATCCCCATATTCAATATAAAATTGGTTAGAAATCATAATCTAAGGAGGTTTTCTATGAATAAAACTATTTTGATTCTTACTCTGTTAATATCTTTAAGTATGAACACTTTTTCGTCATCATACTCTCCTAAAACTGAGGTAGTAGCAAGAGGACAGGGTATCATATGGGCTTTTGATTTTCTGCCCGGGGGTAATATTTTATTTACAGAGAGGGAGGGAAGATTAAAACACCTTGATCTGGAAACGAAGGAGATCACTGAAATAACCGGGATACCAGAGGTTGAAACTGTGGGACAGGGGGGCTTACTGGATATCCATATAGATAAGAAGCTTCAGGTGTTTTTAACATATTCAGCTAGGGATTCAGAAGCAGGTCTTACCACTGCTGTCTACAGTGCCCGATGGGAAGATATGAAGCTGGTGGAGGGAAAGACTATATTTACAGCCACAACGAAAAAAAACAATGAGGGCCGGCACTTTGGGAGCAGGATAGAGGAGAGCAGCAGGGGAAACCTCTTTATCACAGTAGGTGACAGGGGAGAGAGGGAGTATGCACAAGAGCTAGACTCCCACCAAGGTAAGGTCCTCAGGATAACCAAAGAGGGAGAAGCAGTGAAGGATAATCCCTTTACCAAAAGAAAGGGTGCCCTCCCTGAAATATATAGTTACGGACATAGAAACTCCCAGGGAATCTTCTATGACAGGAGTAAGGATGAGCTCTGGATAAATGAACATGGACCCCGTGGCGGAGATGAGATCAACTTAGTGGAACCTGGGAAAAACTACGGCTGGCCTGTGATTACCTACGGACGTGAGTACTGGGGACCTAGTATCGGCGTGGGAACTGAAAAGGAGGGAATGGAACAGCCTCTCTATCACTTCACCCCGTCCATTGCCCCTTCAGGTCTTTTTATCTATAGCGGAAAGATGTTTAAAGATTGGAAGGGAAGCTTTTTCTCAGGAGCCCTTAAACTGACTCATCTAAACAGACTTTATGAAGAAGATGGAAGCTGGAAGGAGGAGCGGATAGATACTTTCGGCAAGGAACGGGTACGGGCTATAAAAGAGGCTCCAGACGGATCGATCTTTGTGGGTACAGACTCTGGCAGGATTATCCGTCTCTTCTTCTAGGAACTCTTTCTACAATATTATTTTCTCTACTTTTGATTTTTTTCATACTAAGATGACATATCAAAAAGTAAATAAGGGTGACCCTTTTGGATCACCCTCTTTTTAATTCAATTCTATAAAGATAGTTTCCTATCTCATACTCCTCATAGGGCCCAAATGCTCTCCGGCTAAGATATGAAAGTGCAGGTGATATACTTCCTGCCCTCCGTGGCTGTTACAATTTGTTATTATTCTGTACCCATCTTCAGCAACATTTAGATCCTTGGTTATCTGCTTAACGGCATCATACATCTCCATTAGATATTCACAGTCTTTTCTTTCAATGTCATTTAATGTAGGTATCTCTTTTTTGGGAACCACTAAAATATGAACCGGTGCCTGTGGGTTGATATCGTTAAAAGCTATCACCTTATCCGTTTCATATACAATAGATGCTGGAATTTCTCTGTTAATTATTTTTGTAAATAATGTACTCATAAATTCTACCTCCTAAATATAAATCTTATCTGTCTATCCCTCTAATTGATCTATTCTTTTCTGGTGTCTCCCGCCTTCAAATTCAGTAGTTAAAAATACATCTACCATCTCTAAGGCTAAGATATCTCCTACCATTCTTGCTCCCATAGATAATACATTGGCATTATTATGTTCACGAGTCAATCTGGCCATAGTTGTGTTTGTGCATAGTGCAGCTCTTACACCCTTCACTTTATTTGCAGCAATAGAAATTCCTATTCCAGTCCCGCAGATTACAATTCCTTTATCAGCTTTTTTTTCAATTACTGCTTCTCCTACTAATCTTCCATATTTAGGGTAGTCTACAGAATCCATAGAGTTACATCCTAGATCTAAAACTTCATATCCATTTCCTGTTAAAAATTTTATTACTTTTTCCTTTAATTCAAATCCACCGTGATCACTGCCAATAGCTATTTTCATTTTTCATACCTTCCTTTTATATTATTTATAATTGTAAAAAATTATCGTTTCATTATATTCTATATATTTTATTTTTTCTAGGTTTCTTTTATTATTTTTAATTTAAAATTTATATCATTTAATTATCGGACTTTTAAAGAAAAGATTTATTTAAGCCATATCATGGCTAATGGGTGTAACGTCACGCTGCTATATATAGCTTATCTCTTCTGCATTTTCCAGATGATCTATATTGGAAAAATTTTCCATCTTAAATTTCCCGTCATTATAGCTGATAGTTGTTACACTGGTATTTTGAGGCACCGGATCTATCCAGAATTTATCCAGACCATGTCCTAATACATAACCGAATATAACTTTTAAAATCATTCCATGACTGACTACCATGATATCTCCTGTTTTATTTTCCTCCACTAATTTTTCCAACCCTTCTATGGCTCTTTTCTCCACCTCTATAAAAGATTCTCCGGAAAAATCACTGGGGTCGTATTTCACAGCATCGGTCCATAAATTCATAAAAGCTTCCGGGTGTTTCTCCTTAAACTTTTCTTTTTCTAACCCTTCTACATTTCCAAATCCCATCTCCATAATCTCTTGAAGTTCCAAGATCTCTATATCTTTTTCTCCTTTTAAAATTCTGGCAGTATGAAGTGCTCTTCCCTGGGGGCTGGTATAGATCTTACTGAAATCAACATACCTTAATTTTTCATAGAGAAGTTCCGTCTGCTCTACTCCTTCCTCGGTCAATGGCGAATTGAGATGCCCCTGCAATTTTTTTATAACGTTCCATTCGGTCTGTCCATGTCTAACAAAATGTATTTTTAACATACTTACTCCTTTTTCTATAAATTGTTTCTTATATTATATCGGGTTTCCCCTGTTTTGTCACTTTATCCAAAAATCTTATATTCAGACAAGAATTATTATCTACCTGAATTTTCGCCATGGTGCACGTTTTTATAACCTCAATATTTACAAGGCTTTCTTAGCGCAAAACACTAGTTCTATTGCTAAAATCAATTTATTATTGCTTAAATAAAAATAGGGAATTTTATAACTTCTTCCCGCATTTTGGACAATATTTAAAACTTTTATCTATTCTGGTCCCACACTTTGGACAACTGACTTGTTCATAGATAATATCTTCTATATCATCGTATTCTACTTTAGAATTCTCAATTATTTGGGTGATTTTTTCTTTTTTTACTTTATATAAACTTCCACATGACAAACAGTTTATTAAATATACTTTATCCCAATGATATACAGGAATAAAAAACAAATCAAAACTTTTACTTTGTTGAATTAAAACAGCTTTTTCTCCCATACACCCTGTGCATTTAAATTTTACTTCTTTAAGAACTTTTCTTTTTTGTCCAATTCCAAAAACTCCTATAAAAAACATCTTTCCTCCAATTTTTCATTGTATAATTTCCTCTATTATAACGACTTACAAAAATTACCACAGATCTTACTCTGGGGATTTAAATAAAAATTACCGGCTGTACACCTCACCCTTGGGACAGAAGTGCTGCTAAACATACTATAACTCACAGACAAGAGTGCTTCTACATATATACAGCCCTTTCTCACGCACTCATACTGCTTCTCTATCTCTGTCCTTTCATCTTCCCTGGGTATTCTGAGCTCTGCCATCTTTCCTCCTCAATAAATTTATAACTGCCTGAAAAAAAAGATCCAATATATATATTGGATCTCCTTAATTCTATATTAACTTCCAATTAACCTATTATTTCATATCCTTCTTCAGTTAATTTTGCTACGATCTTGTCAGTATGCACCTTATCAAAAGTTTCTAAAGTAAGTTTTACTTCCTGCTCACCAATTGCAAGGGAATTCTTATACATAGTTTGATTAAGAGTTAAGATATTAGCCTTTAATTCAGCTATCAATCCTAATAATTTAGTCATCTCTCCTGCTTTATCCACTAATTTTACCTTTAATGTATATCTTCTGTTTTCACCGATCAACGCTTTATTGATGATTCTTTCCATAAGGTTAACATCCAAGTTTCCACCAGATATTACAGATACTATATTTTTACCTTTAAGATCTAAGTCAGAGTTTAGAAGTGCTGCTACAGATACTGCTCCAGCTCCCTCTGCTACTATCTTACCTTTTTCGAGTAATAATAATACAGCACTAGCTATCTCAGCCTCTGTAACAGTTACGAATTCATCTACATTTTCCTTGATGATCTCATAAGTTAAGTCTCCTGCTCTTCTTACAGCGATTCCATCAGCTATTGTAGCTTTTGAATCTATTGTATAAACTTCTCCTTTTTCAATTGCACTTTTCATACAAGGGGCATGAGCTGCTTCCACACCGATTATTTTTACACTTGGCTTGATTGCTTTTATAGCAGTAGAGATCCCAGCTAAGATTCCTCCTCCACCGATTGGTACAAGAACTACATCTACATCTTCTAATTGATCTAAAATCTCTAATCCTATAGTCCCCTGTCCTGCAATTACAAATTTATCATCAAATGGATGTAAGAATGTAGCTCCAGTTTCTTTTTGGATCTCACAGGCTTTTGCATAGGCATCGTCATATACAGAACCATGTAATACTACCTCTGCTCCAAAGTTTTTAGTCGCGGCTACCTTTGCTAATGGTGCGATCTCCGGCATCACTATAGTTGATTTTATTCCTAACTTAGTAGCACTAAGTGCTACCCCTTGAGCATGGTTTCCAGCTGAAGATGCAATTACACCTGCTGCTTTTTCTGCGTCAGTTAAGTTGCTTATCTTGTTAAAAGCTCCTCTTATCTTAAATGATCCTGTTAATTGAAGATTTTCTGCCTTTAAATAAACATTTCCCCCTGTAACCTCACTCAATGCCTTACACTCTAATAAACACGTGTGTTTTATAACCGGTTTTAAAACTTTTTGTGCCATTTGGATATCTTCTAAACTTACTTTATGCATAATTAAATCCCCCGAATAATTTTTTTAGTATTAAGCTTCCTAAAACTATTATATAACTAAAGGTTGAAAAAATGCAACATTTTTTGTGAAAAGATATCATTTTTTTATACTCTTTTATGTCAGCACTTTGTTTATTTGTTCTGTTTCTATGACAAAATCATCGTTTTCCAATATCTCTTCCTCTAATAATTTATTTTTTATCATATTGTATATATTTTCTCCCAGGACATTTTTCAGGGTTTCTCCATAGGTAACTATGAATGGTTTGAAGTCATCTTCTAGGAACCCCCCCGGGTTTTCCCTCCTGAAAATCGGACTCATGGCAAAGTCTATATTTATACAGGATTTTGTATAAAAGTTCTCTATAGTGAAATTATTAGTAAAATCATCCGGCAGTGTGAGGTAGAGAGTATTCGTTTTTTCATCCAATATTATCTCCAGAGGCCATATGCTGCATATGAGGGGTTTATTCTCTATAATTTCCCTGGGGCTCATCTTTTTATCCAGACAAATTGAGTGCAGGGAACATAGGGTCTGGCCATTTTTAGGAGTATATGCACAGGCACACAGATCTACCTCGGTCCCTAAATATTTAGAAGGTACTAATACATCCTCCTCTGTGATCATATCTTCTATCTCATCCTCATCGTTGCCTAACTGTTCTAATATATCCAGGGTCTTAGTCAGTTCATTGTAACTTTCTTTATTTTCCAATATAAAATTTCGAATTTTTTTATCAAATATTGCCGGGGCATCGCCGCAGCAGTGTTCTACACAGTTAAAACAATCAAAATTAGTTAAATTTGCAAACATTGCATAGTCTATCACAGCCTTATACTCTTTTCCCTTTAAAGTCAGGTTAGTTTCTATGGTATCTATCCCGCTGAAATAACTTCTGATCCTCTCCTCTTTTTCCTCACTGACCGTATCCAATCCACCCTTGGGGTGATCTATAAATAAAAAATACTTCATTTCTTTTTTCCTCCTAAATTATATTTAAAAATTTTTGACATAAATCTACGCTTATTTTCTACCACCAATCTAAACCTCTAATTCTTCAGCACAAAGCAAAGAGATAAAGAGTTACACTAAGAAAATCTTTTTTCTTGGCTAAAACCTTTAACCCATAGAACGTGGATCTCTTTGAGACTACCCGATGTGGGCATCACCAATATCTCTAAAGTTTATTTCATAAACTAAGAATATTGCGGACACAGAAAATCCTTTAATTTACACTGAAAATTATTTTCTCTTGGTTTAAAACGAAGTTTATAGTCGTTATACCTCAGCTGTAGTGTTCCTACAGTGACAATTGTGACTTACTCACAAAGACAACATATAAACCTTCTTGAACTTTTACGTCTCGTTTTCCACATTTTAATTTTTTCTAAATAGAAATAAATTAGGTACTCGTGAATCGAGAAAAGAGACCCGTATTAAAGATGGAATCTTTAGAACTTATTTTTGCCACAGATTTTTAGAAATTAAAATCAAATCCTTTACACTAAGCTCACAAAGGAAAAATTAAAGAGATCTCTAAGATTTTTTTTCGTGCCATTCGTGACTAATTTTTATAGATTGGTGTTCATTGGTGGCTAAGTCGTTATCTTTCCTGTCCAATCGATTATCTCCCTGGTTTTTTCAAAACTCTCACCGTTTAAAAAATCTTTTTGATTTTTTAAGTTCCCACAGATAGCAGGATGGTTATGCTCTATTATTTGGGATCTCTCTATATACTTTTTATACTTCCCGGCTTTAGCTCCCCAAAGCAGAAATATAAGGTTATTATTTTTCCTCTCTAGAAAGCCTATGAGTTTTTCTGTAAAATTTTCCCATAATTTAATATGGCTTCCGGACTTTCCTATCTCCACCGTCAGTGCAGTATTTAAGAGGAGAACCCCCTGTGATTCCCAGGACTTAAACAGTTCATTGGGAGGCAGTATTTCAAAGGTTTTGTCTTTTATCTCACTCCTCAGTCTGTCTATTGCAGGGATCTCACCTATATAGGTTTTATAGATTAATTTCACCATATTTTTTAACGAGGTATTTACCCCCTTATCCATCCACGAATCTTTTTCCACTTCAAAAGCAAGACCTGTAGCTACCCCTTCCTGGGGATATGGATCCATGGCCAGGAGCACCACCCTTACCCTGCTCAGATCATCTCTAAACACTTTAAATATATCTTTTTTCGGTGGAGTATAGTTACTGATCGTTCCCATTATCCCCTCTATTTCATGTATTATCTCCAAAGTAAAAAATTCATGATAGCTATCATGAATTTTATTATCCTCTAAAAATTTATTTCTATCTAAATTCAACTTACCCTCCTAAATTATCCACATAAAATTACCTTTTGAATTTTTCACACTAATCTAAACCTCTAATTTTTCAGCACAAAGCAAAGAGATAAAAAGTTACACTAAAAGAATCTTTTTTTGTCACAAACTATACGAATTTATAAAGTCAAAACCTTTAGAACTTCCTTACACTAAGTTCACAAAGGAAAAATTAAAGAGATCACTAAGATTTTTTTCGTGCCATTCGTGACTAATTTTTTATAGATTGGTGTTCATTGGTGGCTAAATTTCTTTAAATTCAAAATTTTCTCCATTTTTTACCAGATATTTCCTTATAAACTCTCCCTGGATCTCTGGATAGGTAAGATTTTCAGGTATTTCTCCCACTAGGAATTTATCCTCCATCTCAAAATTCGGCAGGTTCCCAAATTTGTTTATTGCAGCCATGAATACACTGCCGTATCCTAAGTCTCCGTTTTTCTCTACACTATAGTCACATAGATAAGTCAGCTCAAAACTGGTTGCCCCACTCTCCTCATACAGTTCCCTCTTGGCTGCCATCTCGGCTGTTTCACCTTTTTCTATGTGTCCGCCGGGCAGTTCCAGAGTATCTCTTTTTTCATGTTTAACTAAAACTAATTTCCCTTCATACAGAGGAATGATTATTGAATATTTTTTTTTATCCAATGCATTTTGATTATAAAATTTTATTTGCATAAAAGCCCCCTTACCCCTGATTACAGGGTTTTAAAATATACTCAGATCCAGTTCCTTGGACAGATCCTCTAATATTCCGTCTCCACCTATGGAGTTGCCTTTTTTATCCAAAGCCGGACCATATATCCCTATCCCCATCTTATTCGGCAAAACGGACATTATTCCTCCTCCAACTCCACTTTTCGATGGTATTCCTACTTTTAGAGCAAATTCTCCCGATCCATCATACATCCCACAGGTCATCATAAGTGATTTTACCGCCTTAGCCTGATAATCTGAGATTATTTTTTCCCCGGTAGATAATCTGCCGTTTCTGGCTAAAAACATCCCAACCATAGCCAGATCTACGGTAGTTACCTCTATGGAACACTGCTTAAAATATACATCCAAACTGTCTTCTACAGATGATTCTATCACTCCCTGATCCTTCATAAAATAAGCCATCGCCCTGTTTTTATTTCCGGTTCTGTTTTCCCCCGAATAGATCTCTTCGTTATATTCCAAGGTGTCATTTTCAGTCACCATTTTAAAGAAATCCAGCAGCCTCTTAAATTTTTCTTCCTTGTCTTTCCCCTTTATCATAGATGAAACTGCTATGGCTCCGGCATTTATCATTGGATTATACGGTTTTTTTATAATAGCCGTCTCCAGCCTGATCATAGAATTAAACGCATCTCCTGTAGGCTCTGTACCCACTTTGGAAAATACATAATCTACCCCATTATCTAACATAGCCAGCATGAGGGCTATTGGTTTAGATACACTTTGAATAGTAAATTTTTTATTATAATCACCATGTACATATCTATTCCCATCCATATCCAATAAACATATCCCCAAGTCTTCCTTTCCTGCTTTATCCAGTCCGGGTATATAATTTGCCACATTTCCAAATTTTGTTTTAATTTTATTTTTTTTAACTATCCTATCTAATATTTTTTCCATCTTTCTCTCCCATATATCACAATCATTTTTTAAAAAATAAATATCAAAAATGACAGTTTTTTTTTTTTCGTGTTTACTCAAAGTTTACCATATCATCGATTAAATTAAAAGTTAATTGAAGTTATTTACTGCAATTTCAGGGGGGAGATTCTGTTTATGAAAAAAGAGCATTTGATTTAGTACATAAAGTGTGTTATAATTTTAAAAACAATACATTATGAAGTAGATAAAATGATTACTTAATTGGCGAGGTCTATAATGTTTTTTATAGTATAGATGCGAACTAATTGAAAAAAAGGAAAATTTGATTTGAAAAATATTTGTAGAACTGGGGTTTATTCAGGGTCTTTTTTGAGGCAATGAGTTATGCTACTTATGTGGCATATTGTGAGTCTATTAGACGAAACTTAAACACTCTAACTCTATTACCGCTATGGTAATAGAATTAGAGTGTTTTTTTTTGTCATTTATTTAGGAGGAGAAAAGTGGAAAAAAAAATCAAAAAATCAAAGACGAGGTTAAATAAACCGAAGTTTGAAACCGATAAGCTAAAAGGGAAAACAAAATTACTACATTCCAGGAATGTAAATAAGTGGGGGTTTGACTTCCATCCGCAGGTATCAATTATTTCCGGACTGTTGGTTTTATTCTTTATAGGAGCTACTTTAAAAGATCCTGTGAGGGTCAATGAAATTTTGAGTGGTGTTAAAAACAGTATAACCAACAACTGGAATTGGTTTTTTATAATAAGTGCCAATATATTTTTAATTTTCCCTGTCTATCTTATGTTCAGTAAATTGGGAGAAGTTAGGTTGGGAGGACCCAAAGCAAAACCGGAATATACTAATTTTGCGTGGTATTCCATGCTTATAAGTGCCGGAATGGGTATCGGTCTTATGTTCTGGAGTGTAGGGGAGCCCCTTTACCACGCTACAACAAAGATGCCCATAACCGATGGGAATTCTGTTGGAGAGGCTTTAGGTATAACTTTTTATCACTGGGGATTTCATCCATGGGGAATCTATACCTTGGTAGGTTTATCCCTTGCATTTTTTGCATATAACAGAGGATTGCCTCTTTCTTTAAGATCTGTTTTCTATCCGATATTTAAAGATAAGGTATTTGGATGGGTAGGAGATATCATCGATATAACAGCTGTAGTTTCATGTTTATTTGGACTGGCCACTTCCCTTGGATTTGGATCACAGCAAATAAATGCAGGATTAAATTTTTTATTCGGGATCCCTCAATCACCGAAAGTACAAGTAATAATTATAGTTGCAATTACATCTATAGCAACGTTATCTGTTGTTTCCGGAATAGGTAAGGGAGTCAGAATCCTTTCAGAATTGAATATGAAAGTCGCAGCCGTCTTTCTTATTCTGATTATAGTTTTAGGGCCGACTCTTTATATGGTAAGAGCTTTTAATAATGGAATAGGATTTTATTTGAATAATTTAATTTCTATAAGTTTCTTTACTGAAAACGGGAATAAGTGGCAGGGTTCATGGACAATTTTCTACTGGGCATGGTGGATTTCATGGTCACCTTTTGTAGGGATGTTCATTGCCAGAATTTCAAAAGGAAGAACAGTTAGAGAATTTATATTAGCTATTCTCATAGTACCTACATTGCTAAGTTTTGTCTGGCTGTCTGCATTTGGAGGAACAGCTTTATTTCAAAACAGTATAGATGGAGGAGTTCTGCTGAATGCAGTCAACAATAATGTAGCGACTTCGTTGTTTACAATGATCCAGAATTTAGAAATATCTTCACTTTTTAAGATGGTTCTTTCAGTGATGGGTACATTCTTAGTTATATCATTCTTTGTCACTTCCTCGGATTCTGGCTCCCTTGTGGTTGATAACCTGACCTCTGGAGGAAAGATGGATTCTCCGATTCCTCAGAGAATATTTTGGGCTGTAATGGAAGGTACCATAGCAGCAGCACTTTTAATTGCCGGGGGAAGTCAGGCATTAAGTGCCCTTCAAACAGGGGTTATTCTTTCGGGGCTGCCCTTTACAGCTATGCTCCTTGCCATGACTTATAGTTTACATATCGGTCTTCGAAATGATCTGAATAAACTTAAACAGTATAGGGAAGATAAATTATTAAATAAAATATTTAATGAAAAAATATACGTTGAATTTGAAAAGGATACGCAGATCAAAGGAAAGTCAGATAAAATTAATTTAGATGTTATATAATATATGAATAATTTAAAGGGGAAAAAATTATGACAAGATTAGAACGGAAATTAGCCATAAAAAAACTTTTTATAGATACAACTGTGACTATTATTAAAGAAGAGGGCATAGAAAAAGTTAGTATAAGAAAAATTGCCAAGATTACCGGGTATAACAGTGCTACTCTTTATACTTATTTTAAAAATTTAGATTATTTGATACTTTTAAGTTCTCTCAAATTTTTAAAAGAATGTATTGAGGGTCTAAATGATTATATTATTGAAGCTAAAAACCCATTAGAAGAATCTGTTTTGATTTGGGAGTTTTTTTGCAAATGCTCCTTTAAAAGACCAAAAATTTACAGCTCTATATTTTTTTCAAATTTGGATTATAATCAAAAAAATATAGAAAATAGTTGTGTACTTGAAGAGTTTTATAAAATTTATCCTGAAGATATCCCAACATCTTTCACGAAGTTTGAGAATATAATCTTAAAATTAGACCTCTATGAGAGGAATAAAGAGGTTCTTATTAACCTGGTTGATGAAAGATTTATAACTCTGGATAAAATTGAACCTATAAATGATCTGCAGCTGCTTATATATAAAGGTTTACTCGAGGAAGCGGCTAAAACCAGAAATGTTAAAACACGTAATTTTTTATGTGATAAAGCCATTAGATATATAAAAAATTGTTATAATTTTTCACCTTGTATTTGATTAGAAAATATAGAAGTAAATTTTATAACAGTCGATTTGTCTAATTATATATGTTTGTTTATTCAGGGAGGGCATATGATTAAATTAAAGAATATTATTAAAAATTTTAAAAAGGAAAAATTAAAAAAGTATTTTAAGATTTATCAAGATGTTTTTCTTAATTCATATTTTCATTATAGGTAATACAAGGTATTAATAAACATAAAAAAGTTATAATGATTTATTTATTTGGTGTGTGTGTAATGGTGAAAAAGAATAGTGTATGTGGGTCGTTTTGTAAAACAGCTCGCCTATTTTCTTAAGCAGTTTTTTTGAATGTTAAATCTGAGTTTTCATGGGAGTAAAAAAATACTGAACTTGATTTTTATTGAAAAATATTATAAAATATTACACGTGGGTTTTTTATTTCATATAAAAAACTATAATTAGAAAATAAATTGCAGATAGTAAAAGGAGAAATGAAATTATGAAAACTTTACCAAATTGTCCAAAATGTAATTCAGAATATACATATGAAGATGGAAACCTTATGGTCTGTCCTGAGTGTTCATATGAATGGAATCCAGAGATAGAAGCAGCAGAAAATGCAGAAAAAGTATACAAAGATGCCAATGGAAATATCTTAGTAGACGGAGATACTGTCAGTGTAATCAAAGATCTTAAAGTAAAAGGAAGCTCCCTTGTGGTTAAAAAAGGGACTAAAGTTAGGAATATAAGATTAGTCGATGCAGATCATGACATCAAATGCAAAATTGATGGGATCGGATCTATGGAATTAAAAACTGAATTTGTAAAAAAAATATAAAATTTTAATCTTCCCGATTAATCAGATCTGTCATCTGATTGACAGGGAAGATTTTTTTATCTGGGAAATTATACCAGCAAGTGGCATCACCAAGATTTCTACCAGTGAATGGCACCCCAAAAATGCTAGTAGTTTACTTTGTAACCATAGAATTTTGAGATAAAAACCCTGGACTATGCCTAATTTGGATAAATAAAAAAGGAAATCCGAATTTAATGTGTAAATTATAATTAGAGTGATTAAAAAAATTAACCAGGGGTGATTATTATGTCTAAACATTATCATGAAAAATTTATCGCTTATATAAAACATCTGCTTCACATCGAGAAACATTCTATGGAAAACATCTCTAAGAAAACCGGGATTCCCATGGATGATTTAAAGAAATATCATGAAGAGGATGATATTGCCAACAAGTTCGAGTATGAAAAATTAATGGATGCATTTGATCCGGATAAAAAGAAGGAAGAGTGTGAAAAGAAGGAACCTGAGTGTGAATGTGAAGAGAAAGAAACTGAGTGTGAAGAAAAGAAAGAGTGTGAATGTGAAAAGAAGGAACCTGAATAGCAGCAATAAAAAAAATCTTCCCATGGGAAGATTTTTTTATTATCTAGGAAATTATACCTGTCTGGATGCAACGTCACGTTGCTTTTTTATTTTTTTATTGGTATCATTATCTTAATAATGGATGTTAGGGGAGGTAAGATGAAAATAATGCACCTGGGTGATCTTCACATAGGAAAAAAAGTTAACGGATATTCTATGATTGAAAATCAAAGGGATATTTTTGAACAGATATACAGTGTGATTTCAAAAAAAAATATAGAAACTGTTTTGATTGCAGGGGACATCTACGACAGATCTGTCCCCTCTGAAGAATCTATCCAACTGTTGGATGATTTTTTATCACACCTGATCAATATATTATCTGTCAATGTGATTGCCATCAGCGGCAACCATGACAGCCCTGCCAGACTTGATTTTTCAAGGGGGATCCTGGCAAAACAGGGACTTCATATCCTTGGAGAATATAAAAAACTGGTAAATAAAATAAGTATAAATAACTTTGATTTTTATTTAATGCCCTTTGTTACTCCCGCTGTAATAAGGAAAAAATTTGAAACAATCATAGAGGAAAGGGAGCTGGTTATCTCCACCTACGATGATACTATGAAATTTATCACAGGTGAGGCTGTTAAAAATTTAAACAGTGACAGGGTTAACATAGCTATCTACCATGGATTTGTTATTGGCAGCGGGGATGATGAAAAAGAGATAGAAAGGGAGGAATCTGTGAAACCCTTGGCTATAGGGGGAAAAGAATCTGTCGCTGAAAAATATTTTCTGGATTTTGATTATACGGCCCTTGGTCATCTCCACGGTAACCGGAAGGTTAAAAGCGAAAGGGTAAGATATTCCGGTTCTCCTATAAAGTACTCTTTTTCCGAAAAAAATCAAAAAAAATCATTGACCATCATAGATATTGAAAAAGATAAGTTTGATCTGGAACAGGTTGAGATAAAGGATAAATATCCCATGATCGAATTAAGGGGTACTTTCAGTGAAATTATGGAGGCTGACGTCGACCGTGATGCGTATTTAAAGATAACTCTCACTGAAAGTGTATTGGATGCCATGAATAAATTAAGAAGCAGATACTCGCAAGTTATGGAGCTTGGAATAGAGATACCAGCCACAGATTCCATAGATAAAGATCACTCCTCCAAAGAGATCCACAAGATCCCGGCTGACCAGCTTTTTGCAGATCTGGCCGGCAGTGTAGGAATTAAAATAGATGAAGAGGAGATGAAACAACTAAGAGATGTCATCAATGAAATTAAGGAGGTGGCTCATTAATGAGGCCTATAAGACTTAAGATGATGGGGATCGGTCCCTATGCCAGTGAAATTAACCTTGATTTTTCAAAGCTCAATGAGGAGGGGTTATTTCTTATCACCGGGGCTACAGGGGCAGGAAAAACATCTATATTTGACGGGATTACCTATGCCTTATTTGGCAGGGCAAACTTTGATGATAATGAGAAAAAAAATGGTATCATCTGTGACTATATCGATGACAATGAAAAATCCAAAGCCTATGCAGAGTATACATTTGATCTGGATGGCATCGAATACCGGGTGAAGAGAACTCCTCCATATGAATATATCAATAGAAACGGCAAACCCTCGAAAAAAAGTGAGTGTGTGGAGATCGAATTCAAAGATGAGATCAAAACCAATAAAAAAGAGGTGGATAAATTCATCGAGGAAGATATCATAAAGTTAGATTATAAACAATTTAAAAAGATAATTATGCTGGCCCAGGGTTCCTTCAGTGAATTTATTCAGGCCAATTCCAACCAAAAATCAGAGATACTGAAACAGATTTTCAATACCGATATCTATGAAAAAGTCAGCTATAAATTAAAAGATAGAGTAGATATGATCAGAAAAAATATCTATAAAAACAAGGGAGATATCTTTGCTGGTTTGAGAACTTTGGAGATAGAAGATGAAGAATGGAAAAATTTATTAGAAGGTGAGATCCTCGATTATGAAAAACTTAACCTGATCATAAGATCCAGTAAATTATCTTTGGAAACTGCTATAAGGGAAAAACAAAACAAAAAATCAAAGTTAGATATTGTAACGCTGACTAAAGAGATAGAGAAATCTAAAGCGATCAATGAAGGTATAAAAAAATTACATTCCGCTGAGAACGATCTTTTAACCCTTCAAAAACAAGATAAAGATATAGAAAGTAAAAAAAATCAAATAAAGATAAACCAAGAAGCCATGAAGATAAATGGGGAATATGAAACTCTTTTGGCTTCTCAGAAAAATTTGGATGAGAAACAAAAAGAATTTTTCCGCAATAAAAACTCTCTTATAGATGCACAGAATATTTCCAAGGAAAAATTTGTTAATTACGATAAATTCAAAAGAGAATTGGAAGAAACATCTGAGCTTATAAGTAAGATGAGTGTCTTAGAAGAGGATCTAAAAGTTTTTATTTTCCATGAGAAAGAGATGGTTAATTTGAATAAAGAGATAAAAAAATTAACCAGAAGGCTCCGTGACACAAAAAGGAGTATTAAACATTTAAATTCTCAAAAATGTTATTTTGAACACATTGAGTCTACTCTAAAGAAAGAGTTGGAGGAAAGTAAAAAAATTAATGATCATAGGGGTCTGTTAGAAAAAAAACAACTTATTTTAACTCCTGTATTGGCTAATTTGGATAATATCATCTCTATCGAAACTAAAATTGAACTGCAGCAGAAAGATATCGATAAATTAATAGAACTAACTCAAAAAAAACTGGATATTTATAGTGATCTCAGTCACAGATGGTTTGAAAATGAAGCTTATAATCTGTCAAAAGAGTTAGAACCAGGAAAACCTTGCATGGTCTGCGGTTCTACTACCCACCCGAGCCTTCCTAAAAAACCATCGAATTCTCCTACCAAAGAAGAATTAAATAAAAATAAAGATAAGTATGAAATCTGTAAAGAAAAGCTAAATCTTTGTGAAGGTAATCTCTTCTCATTAAAAAATCAATTGGAATGTGAGAACAATAAATTTTTAGAATCAATTGCTCTGAATAATCTTCCAGAAGATAGAGTTAGTCTGTTAAATTTAAAAGGAGAATACCAAGATAAAATATCTGATCTTAATACCAAATTGGAAACTTTACCTACACAGGCTGACCTGGATGAAGCTGCTCAAAACAAAAACGAAAATAACGATAAAATCATCCAAGCCGTTGCAAAAGAAAGTGAAATTTCTACTAATTTAGAGGTTTCTCAGTCTCAGCTAAAAGGATTTATTGAAGCTAATTTTAATATCAAAAATAAATTTGAAAAAAGAAAATTAAATATAAAAGACTTTGATGAAACATTGAGTTCTACTATAAATAGACATAATAAATTAGAGGATCTTATAAAAGAAATTGAAGATTTAAAAGAACAAATAAAAACTCAAGAGATTCAGCTGGACAGCAGCAAAAAAAACATCGAAGATCTGGAGGAAGATCTCAAAACAAAACAAAAGAAATGGAATGAATCTCTAAAAGATCATAATTTTATCGATATAGATGAATATTGTTCTATAATTAACCTACCCGTTGATTCAATAACTAATGAAATTCAGGTATATAAAGACAAAACAATTGCTTTCAAAACTATAATTTCTGAATCTGAAAAATTTAAAAATTTAGACCTGATCGATTTAGAGGAGTTAAATGAAAAAAGTAAACTAATCACCCAGGAGATCAATGAATTAGATAAATTTATAAACAGGGAACAGACTAAGCTGAATAGTTTTATTAACCCTGAAAAAAAATTAGAGGACAGCAGAAAAATATTAGGAGATAAAGGAAAACAGTATAAAACTTTTAATAAACTCTACGAGATATCTGTGGGTAAATATGGAGAAAAAAGAAATAATATAACTTTTCAAAACTATGTTCTGGCCGTTTATTTTCAGGACGTCTTGGACAGAGCCAATGACAGACTCAGCATAATGACAAATAATCAATACCATATGAGGTTAGACACCGGTAAAAAAGGAAATGCCGGATCGGGATTGGAGGTAAATATCTTCGATTCCCATACAGGAAAGGAAAGAAGTATTAAAACTCTCTCTGGGGGTGAAACTTTTAAAGCATCTATGGCTTTGGCTCTGGGATTATCCGATGTGGTGCAGTCACAAAACGGCGGGGTAAAGCTCGATTCAGTCTTTATAGATGAAGGATTCGGTACTCTGGATGAGGAATCTCTCTCTGTAGCCATGGATATTTTGATGGAATTAAAAAGCAGCGGCCGGACTGTGGGAATCATCTCCCATGTGAGTGAATTAAAGCAGACAATAACCAGCCAAATTAAGGTAGAAAAAACTGTCAGAGGAAGTAAGGCAGAGGTCATCTATTAGTGTCATTCGTGTCAAATAAATAGACGTACTCCTTTTAAGAGCTTAAAAAGAGGCTGACCCTTTTGGGTCAAGCCTCTTTTTTCTTACTAAATCTAATTAACCGACTGGAAAGATAAATTATTCAGCAGCTATCCCGTGGATGTTAATCAGGGATATTAACCCGGCCAATGTAGATTCAGCACCCTGATTCTTACTTACCCCATGAGAATCTAATCCATCCCGGCATCCCCCATCGTCATAGTTATATAGAGGAGTATTCAGATCATTTTCTCCAAAAAACCAGGCCATGCATTTATTTCCTTCATTCAGCCACCAACGATCCCTGGTAATTCTATATACATCTAAGCAGGCATTGAGTAAGCACATGGCCTCGACCGGCTGCTGACCAAAGGCAGCTTTTTCTTTATCTCTGTTAAACCAGCCCTCATTACCTATTACAGAAAGATGCCCCTCTGGAGCGGTTTGAATTTTTAGGAGCCACTTCAGAGACTGAATTCCTGTGTTATACATCTCCTTATCATTGATATATTCCCCGGCTAATATTAAAGCGTGGGGTAAAATCCCATTGGAATATGTAGCGGATTCCTCACACCAAACCCAGTCGTTGGTTGCTGTATTCCTATATAAACTATGAATTTTTTCAGCTAAAATCCTCTTAATTTCTTTTTTTCCTGTGTCTTCTGGATTTACTTCTAAATATGCCGATAAGCCAAGAACCGTAAAAGCCCAGGCCCTGGGAGAGGTGAAGTCTGTTACCACAGAAAGTGCAGATGTGAACAGATCCATAGCGATGGCCCGGATAGATTCATCTCTTATGTTTTTATATGTGACTCCCAGGGCCCAAAGAGCTCTCCCGTGAGAATCTTGACTTCCTATATTTTCCTGCCACCTTCTGTCGTAGGACATAAAATTTGCAAACCTCTTTGTCTTTTCATCAAAGGAATAATTTAAAAAGGCCAGATATTTCTGAATAAAAGGATATATATCCCTGTTTTCTCTGAGGTTGTAATACATCGATGTAGCGATTAGTGCTCTGGCATTATCATCTACACAATACCCATGAGTTAAATCTGGAATAGTATATTTGGCATGTTGAAGTATTCCTGTATCGTCTGTCAATATCTTTAGATGAGATAGGTCTATCTCAGGTAATTTATTAAGGATCTTTCTTGACCCTGCTCCATCCTCTCGTTTATTTTTTTTTTTAGAAGATATATTGATTTTTTTTTTTCCTTTGCACTCCCCTATGATCTTCAAATGACTCTTGGCAACCTTCGGCCAAATCATGGATCTGGCGTAATCGTAGGCCTTTCTTCTCATATTTTGACGCCTTTCTGAATCTGCTAACAACATATTTATTTCTCTGGCTAAACTCTCTGAATCTCTAAAGGGCACCAATACACCTCTTCCTTCTGCTAAGAGTTCTTCAGCATGCCAAAAGGGCGTAGATACCACTGCTGCCCCTGATCCAAGAGCATAGGCTAATGTTCCGGAAGTTATCTGTTCCCTATTCAGATATGGGATAGAATATATAGTGGATGTCTTTATATATTTTACAAGGATATCTAAGTCCACGAATTTATTATGAAAAACAACATTTTTTTCTAAATTTAAACTCCTTATCTGCTCTTTTAATTTCTCCCTGTATACATCTCCTGTTTTCTTTAAGATATGGGGATGTGTTTTCCCCAGGATTAAATAAACCGCATTGGGATTTTTCTTGACAATAGCTGGCATTGCTTCTATCATCACTTCCAGTCCCTTTCCAGGACCCAAAAGACCAAAGGTAAGAATAATTTCTTTTCCTTCTAAACCTATTGCATCGTTATATATACCCTGCTCTTCATAGGCAGTATCCGGTATTCCATGGGGAACAAAAGCTACAACCTCTTTAGGGATTCCATATACTCTCATCAATATATCGAAAGCTTTTTTACTCATTACCAATAGCTTTTCGGAGTATTTAGCCAAGTCATTCATTACCTTTCTTTGGCCTAAACTTGGATTTTCCAGTACCGTATGAAGGTTGGTCAGAACAGGCATCTCTAACCTTTTCATGAGCTCTATAATGTATTCTCCGTCTTCACCGCCGTAGATTCCATATTCATGCTGAATAATTACAGCTCCATACTCATTCTCATTCAGATAATGGGCCACTTCAATGTATTCTTCCCTGTCATCTTCCTGAATTGTTAGTTTTACCTCTGAAGGATAATCATACCCCTCTTCCCTGTCATTCATCGCTATATTTATCAATTTCTTATCTTCACCTAATTCACTTCTGATTGCCTTACTTACATCTGTTGTAAAGGTAGCCAGCCCACACCGTCTTGGGAGATAATTTCCTACAACACCTATTTTCTTCTGCCCATCTATAATCTTATCTATCATGTATCCATCCCCCTAATTTAGCATGTAATCCAGTAATTCTTTTACAGAAACCAGGGCTATCCCTGAATTTGTATCCGACATTGCATAAGGTATAATTAAATTATCCCCATGGACGATCCCACCGCAAGAGTACACTACATTTGGCACATAACCATTTCTTTCGCTTTCTAACGGTTCTAATATGGGCTCCCTGGTAGCTCCTATTACCTTTGCCGGATCCTCCAGATCCAGGAGGATCGCTCCTAAACAATATTTTCTCATGGGCCCCACACCATGAGTTAAAACTATCCACCCTTTGTCTGTTTCTATGGGCGACCCGCAGTTCCCGATCTGCATAAATTCCCAATCATATTTCGGCCGCCTCAGTATCTGTGCAGTTTCCCAAAAATGGATGTTTTCAGATGACATTATATACAGATTTTCTCCGTCAACCCTGGAGATTACCATGTATTTCCCATTTATTTTTTTCGGGAAAAGAGCCATCCCCTTATTGGCTGCGTACTCTCCGTTTAACGTTATAGCTTTATAGTTAAAAAAATCTTTAGTCTCCAATATTTGAGGCAGGATCTTAACTCCATTGTAGGCAGTATATGTAGCGTAATAAACTATCTCTCCATCATCATATTTAAATCGTACAAACCTTGCATCCTCTATTCCGTTACTTTCATTTTGTGAACTGGGGAATACAATCCTTTCAGATAATTTTTGATCTATTTTAAACTGCAGCTCATAATTGGATTCTGCTAACCACAATACGGTATCCTTTAGGTCATGAATTTTTTTTTCTGGTGATATATTCAAAAGAGCCCGGAGTTCAGATAAGTTAAATTCATCCGATAGCTGTTCTTTTAGATTTGATAAGGAACTGCAGTCTTCATGCATCTCATCCAATTTACAAAAGAGTATATCTTTTTTATATACGGGATTATTCACGGCTACTGCCCTTTCTACAAAGGGGCTCACCTCATCAAATTCGAAGTTACCTTCTTTATCTACAATTCCCCCCCTAAACTCTATGGAGGATAGGTGCCCTTCTCCCACTGCTCTAAAACTCAATATAAATCTTATACTCCCTTCTGGGACTTGAGTTTGATCCGGATGTTTCACAATAGACGGATTAAAAAAAGCCGCCGATTGAACTGTATACTCCTGGGAAAAATAAGCTCCCAGCAGGGCTCTTTTTGTATCACTTATCCTTTGATTTGAAGGGATATGTTTTTTTATTCTATTATAGTGCTTATCCAGTGCATCCCATATATTTTTATGCCTTCCTGAGAAGTCTTCTATTATATCCTGCAAAATCTTATGGGCTTCCTCATCCGATAGGTTTAAAACCCGTGTTATGATATTCTCTATACGCCCTTCACCTGAAGGTATATGAGATTTTATAATTACCCTGGACGGATCTGGCCTGAATATCTTCCCTATCCTCCTTACATTTAATTTTCCCATTCTAACTCCCCCCCTTTATGCACAGGTCTATTAACTCATCTATATTGGCTTCTCCTACACACATGACACTGTCGGCTCCGCCCCAGTAAATTTTTATTGTTCCATCCCCTTCATCCACTGCTCCACAAGTAAAGACTACATTGGGCACATAGCCTGTTACCTCCCAGGGATCTTCCGGCTCCAGAATCCACTCGTCTGAAACTCCCAGTACAATAGAGGGATCTTCCAAATCATGAAGGGCTGCCCCCAGTCTGTAAACAGATCCTGACATGGTTTTAAATACACCATGATATATATTCAGCCATCCTTTTTCAGTCTTTATGGGAGTGGCTCCAGGTCCTATCTTCATCTCATCCCAGTGGTATTTATGGGGCTGCATTATTAATTTAGATCTCCCCCAATGTATTAGATCCGGTGAGTACGATATCCAGATCGACCATTTAGATATCTCTGAATGAGGCCTGTCCAGCCTCACATACTGTCCACCTATCTTTTCTGGAAATATTACTACATTCCTCAGATCTGCCTGGGTTATAAGAGCAACTCTTTCTACCTCTATGAAATCAAGGGTTTTTGCCAGAGCTATCCTTACTCCGTATTTGGAATAGCAGCTATAGGTCAAAAGATATTCCCCGTCTATTTCACTGATTCTCAGGTCTTCTACACCATATTCCTCATACTGGGAAAATATCGATCCCTTGTCTTCACAGGGTGTCAAAAAAGGTTTCGATTCCACTTTGAAATCATAACCGTCATCACTTTTAGCCATTCCAATAATCGATCTTCCATTTAGCAGATGGGAACGAAATAACATAATATATTTACCTTTATATTTAACAATCCCTGCATTGTGAACTGTAGCCACAGGATATGGCACATCATCCTTGGTCAGTATGGGATTTTTTTTATACCGAGTTACCACTTCTCTCTTCATCTATTACCTCCTCGTTCTTTGAGGATCTTTTCATAGACTTTTATATATTCATCTACCATTCGGCCCACTGAAAATTTTTCCTCTACAGTTTCTCTGCACCTCTTCCTCTCAATATTTGGGAGTTTGTCCAGGGCTGCCAGAGCTCCATCTACATCATCCACAAGAAATCCATTGACCTCATCCTCTATAAGTTCAGGCATACTGCCTTTGTTATAGGCTATTACAGGTGTCCCGCAAGCCATGGTTTCAACAACAGATAATCCAAAGGGTTCCTCGAAGTATATAGGATGGAGAAGAGCCTGGGCTCCCCCTAGCAGCTTATCCCTTTCTCTGGGACCAACACTTCCTATATAGGTAATATCTCCACTGAGGTGGGGTTCTATCTCACCTTTAAAATACCCTTCATCCTGAATAATTCCTGCCATTATGAGTTTTTTATTGGATCTTTTAGCAATTTCAATAGCTTCTTTAGGGCCTTTATCTCTATGCAGTCTTCCAAAAAATAACAGGTAATCTTCCGGCAGATCTCTATAGGTAAACTGGGTCAGATCTATCCCGTGATACACAGTATCTATATAATTCAGGCTGCTACTCCGATCCGAATCGCTTATTGAAACATAGTAGGTATTCTCACCATATTTTTCATATACAGGAAGGATCTTTTCAGAGGAAAATCCATGGATCGTGGTAACTACCGGCGTATCCACTAACCCGCTATAGGTCAGCGGAAGAAAATCAAAATTGTTGTGTATAATGTCGAATTCATCGGCACTCTGAAATACCTTAGCTATATGGAGACTTTCCCAGACTTTGGGATCTATATTTTTATCCTCTTCATACCCGACCTGACACACCGACCTTAATTTCCCTTCTGTTATAGACTCCCCTGTTGCAAATAGGGTTACATCCACTCCTCTTTTTACTAATCCTTCACAGAGTAAGGAGACAATATTCTCCCAGGGACCGTAATGCCTGGGAGGGGTTCTCCATGCTATGGGGGAAATCAAAGCCACCTTCAATGGGGATTTTTCCTGAGCTTTATTATTTCTTTTATTTTTATCCATCTTGGATCACCTCATTTTCAATTTTTCCTAATAGATTTTATACAAAAAAAAACGATATTTCTTTTTTTTAGCAATTAAAAATTTAATTTTTCTATCGATATATAAATCTATTGACCTTAAAAAAAAGCCGGGCAGCTGCCCGGCTTTTTTTTGTTTACCTTACTCTTTAACCGGAAAGAACCTGAGAACCACGAGAACCAGGGCTGTATTGAGGATCATCCCTGGAACTCCCAGAATAAAATTCTTTATCCAGAGGTCTAGGGATAGACCGGGATAAAAGAAAACCAAAATTATAGAAGAGATGCGTCCCAATAATAAAGGAATCCCTGTTCTAAGGAGAGTTTTGGAAGTTTTTCCCCTGAGATAGAAAGCACTCATCCCTAAAACAGCTGCCTCCAAAGTGAGGAGCTGCAACATGGGCAGAGGGGCCCTCATGGGCATCCCCGTAAGGATATGGTTAGCTAAGGGAGTGAGAAGTGCTATTCCCATAACTCCCGTAGATTTAAGATATTGAGAAGCCAGAATAACTCCTAAAAATATTGGAAGAAAAACAGTTCCATTAAATCCTGCCAGATGAAAGAGATAGGGAGCTAGAAGCGAAAAGGTCATAAAAAGTGCAAAGGTCACTCCCTTCCCCTTGGAAACTTCAAAATTTCTTACATTCATAAAAATCCCTCCTATTTTTCAAAGGCTTTTACAGCCTGAGACAGCTTTTCTATTATAGAAATCTTCTGGGGACAGAGGCTCTCGCACTTTCCGCATTCAATGCAGTTGTGAGCCTTCTCATCCTCCTTTAGAAACATATTATAATCTTTTCTGGCACCTTCCATATCATCAAAGATAAAGGCGTCGTTATATAACTGGAAAACTCTGGGGATATTTACACCAGAGGGACAGGGAAGACAGTATTTACAGTCGGTACAGGGAACTTTCATTCTGGTCCTGTATATATTCCGGACTTCTTCAATGACGGATTTTTCCTTCTCTGTGAGGGAAGAAGGTTCGGCTTTGGATGCCACCTCTACATTTTCCACAACATGCTCCAGAGCAGTCATACCGCTCAAAAGCAGTGTTACCTGGGGATGATCCCACACCCACCTGAGGGCCCATTCCACAGGGGAGTAATTCTTTTTCTGGGAGTCCAACAACAACTTCACCTCTTGGGGAACCCTCCCTGCTATCTTACCGCCTCTCAGGGGTTCCATAACGATTACACCCAGTCCCTTTCCAGCAGCATAGAGAAGCCCATTTTTTCCTGCCTGAAACTCTATGTCCATGTAGTTATATTGAATCTGGCAAAAATCCCAATTATAGGAATCGACGATTTCCTTAAAAACGGATAGGTCGTCGTGGAAGGAAAATCCCACATTCCTCACCCTGCCGTCTGCTTTAGCAGCTGACAGAAAGTCAAAGATACCGCATTTCTTGACCTGCTCCCACCTTTTTTTATCGAGGGCATGAACAAGATAATAATCGATGTGATTGGTCCTCAGCTTTTTTAACTGTTCATCCAGGTAGTAGTCCATATCCTCTCTCTTTTCTATGAGCCACGAAGGAAGTTTGGTGGCCAGCTTTACCCTGTCTCTGAGACCATATTTTTCTAAAAATCTTCCTACAAAGGGTTCACTCTCCCCCTTATGATAGGGCCAGGCTGTATCTATATAGTTTACTCCCCTTTGAATGGCGTAATCCATCATTCTTTCCGAAAGTTCCTCATGGATGGATCCGTCATCTCTCAGGGGATATCTCATACACCCAAAACCTAAGATAGAGATCTTTTCCCCTGTTTTTGGCATCTTCCTGTACTTCATTACTTACCTCCTAACTTCATCAAAAATTTCTTTATAATATCCAGTCCCACCTGGGGATCCTCTGTATTTGAGAGCAGTTTTTCCAACGGGCACATGCCGTCTCCCCTGCGATTTATTATATAGGGGACCACAGTTCCCCACTGGACAGTCTGTCCCCCCTTCTTCAAAGAAGCAAGGGCATCCCGGGAGATGACACCACCGTATAACTCCTTGCAGCAGCAAAGGGAAAGAACCATGGCCGCCCCTTTTCCGATTATCCTGTCAGCTACAGAACTTCCTTGGGTAGTTTCTTTTCCAAGGAAAAAAAATTCCAGGGCGGGTTTTATCCCCCTTTCCTCTGAGACAAAGATTACCTTCCTATCTTTTACTGCTGCAAAGACTGTATCGGATTTTTCTATGAGTTTTATGGCTCTTTCAATATCCATGGCACCTCCATTAGCCTTTCGTACAGAATAATTTTTTTCTCTGCCTGATTTATACTACGAAGATGATATTTTTCATTTTTTTATTTTTGTGCTTATTCAACAATAAATTACAGAACGGGAAAATATTTAGAGAAGAAGTATATTATTTCATTTATTTTAGAAATTAGGCAGGAAAAAACAAGTCTTTTCCCTAAATTATAATGAAAGATCTTTGTTTTTTAGGAGGCTGGTTATGAAAAAAATATATAAAATAATTCTGCTATCTATGGGTGTGCTTATATTTCTTTTGGTAGCAGGTACAAACCTGTTTTTAAAGGGGATTGTCATCTCATCTTTAGAAGATACTTTAAGCAGAAAGGTAAGTATGGGGAGCCTTTGGCTGAATCCTTTCACAGGAACTCTTTCCTCTCATGATGTGATTATATGGAACGGAGAAGAAGAACCGCTGCTGTCTCTGGAATCCATAGAGGTAAATGCCGATCCTCTTAAACTTTTTGAAAGAAAATTGTCTATAAGTGAGGTTCGCCTTATCGAACCCACCCTAAACCTTATTGGTTTAGGAAATGACTCGAAAGCAGAGAAAGAAAGTTCTCCACAGACAGAAGAGGAAGATCCAGGGGCATCTTCACAAGGTTTCATAAGGGAGGTGGAAATTAAAAATATCGCTGTAGAAAGGCTGACTTTCATAAGAGCCGGGGAAATATTGAAGTCAATGAATACAATAACTTTCAGGGTACCTGACTTCACTTATGAAAATAATGAGCTGGATCTTTCTGCAAGTTTAAATATTTTAGGGAGTGGTCTCCTTGATATAAAAATTAAAGCCAATACAGAAACCGGTATATTGGATACCTCCTTGGCCTCAGAGGGGTTTGAATTCACCAATACCTTCTCCCCTGATGAAGAGGATGAGCTTAAGCTGTCTGGAAATCTCAATGGAAAAATCTTTCTCCAGGGAAACTACCTTAAGAAGGAGTTTCAGGTAAGAGGAAATGTCTCTGGTTCAAAGGTTCTTGCTGAGGACAAAAAAGGAAATCAGCTTCTTAATTCTGAAAGTATAATTATAGACCTCGCGAGTCTCACATTTCCTGAAATCTCTTTAAACCTTAAAAAATTGGAAATAGAGGATACCCAAAGTAACCTTTCCATCCTACAAGAAGAAAAAGCCATTCCTCTCCCTGAGGAAAAACAGCAGGTTAAATCCCTTCCTGCAGAGGAAAGGGCCTATCTCCTAAAGGATATAATCATCGGTGAGATTACAGTTAAAAGATCCTCCCTGACCTACGGCGACCTTGCATTTACCGATATAGATTTAAGTCTCAAGGACCTGAGGAATATTCCCGAAAATAAGGCATCTGCTTCTGCGTCCTTTACCCTTAACGACTCCATAGATTTTTCATCCCAGTCTCTTGTTGAGGTCTTGGATTATTCCACGAGCTTTGATCCTCTTAAATCTCTTATCCTTAAGGGGAGTTTTATCTTGGATACCCCATCTTGGGAGCTTCCTGACTCCGTTAAAAAGACGCTCTCATATGAGGCTGAAGTCAAAAAAGTTAACCTGAAAGGGGATTATTCCTTCAGCTATCCCAGGGTCATATTAAAATCGGATATACTTAGTGAAAATCTGAAACTCATAGGAAAGAAGGAGACATTTCACGATATCCTGCTTAAATCCCTTTATGGTAACTGCTCTCTTGCTTACAATCTGGATGACAGCTCCTACTCCCTGTCTGGCCCGCTGAATCTCAAGGATTTCAACATTAAAAATAAGAAGGGGCAGGATTTTTTTATGGGAGATCTCTCTGTTGAACTGGGAGGTTTGAGTAAGGAGATGATCACTCTGGATTCAGTGATACTGAACAGCTTTTTTTTAGATTTAAATACGAAAATTTCTCCTGAGGAATCCAAAAACTTCCATGGAGAGGAAACAGGTTCCGGAGAAAACAGCCCACCTTCTAAGGAAGAGGCAATTGAAGTTGTAATAGGTAATCTCAAACTGAGAAGTGGTCGGGTACTTACAAAAGATCTATCTTTTGAAAAGGTCTATCTAGATGGAAATAATGTTTCCAATAAAAAAATTAATTCAAATTTTGTCCTGGATGCCCTTATGGATGGTTTTACCCCCTTAAAGGGAGATCTAAATGTAAAGGTAAATGACATGGATACTTTTTCAGACCTCAAGGCAAAGGGCAATATATCGGTTTCAAATTTGGATCTTAAGATCTTAAACTCCTACACAAAGGATTTCCCCTATGAAATTAGAGGGATTGTCAATTATTCGTCATTTTTAGATTATTCAAAGGACAACATAAGTTCCAAGGGGGATTTTTCAGGATCCAACCTCCGCATAAAAAAACCTGAATCTATGGATATCTCAGTAGAAAACATCCGATCTAAACTAAACTTTAATTTTAAAAAAGAGGGGATTTTTCTTTCAAACAGCAGTTTCTCACTTTCAAATCTCAAAGGAGAGATCCAGGATGAAACTAAGGTTCAGCTGGCAAAGGGTGATATAGTGGTTAAGGAGTACTCTCCAAAAATAATACAATTTAGCTCAATTTCCCTTACTTCTCCTCTGATCGATCTCAAGGAATCCCCCGAAGAAGCCGGTGGTTCCGGTGGTTCCAGCGATCAAAAGAAGGAAGATGAACAGCCCCTTCCCGTAATATTTGCTTCCAAAATCAATGTTAAAAATGGAAAAGTTATTTACAGGGGGCTGGAAAAAACATCTGTCTACGAAAATATAGGATTTTCAGCTGCAAACTTTACCACTCAAAAAAATAAAAATTCCTCTATAGATGCAGGTTTGTCCCTTGCAGGCATCCAAAGGGTAGAACTCAAGGGAAATCTCTCCCTGAAGGAGGACTGGGATTTTTCTCCCAAGACCATCACCTTCAGCGGAACCCTTAATGTGACAAATTTAAATATCCCTACCTTCAACAATATCCTCCAGAAGAATCTTCCCAACGAGTTTGACGGAGGGATTCTGTCATCCAGGGGAAGGGTTAATCTGAGAGCCGCTCAGCTGAATTCGGAACACGACATAACCATCTCAAAGGTGGATCTGGGGAAAACTACCGGTTATTCCAGGGGGATTCCTTTGGGATCTGTAATAAAGGTTCTTTCCGATAGATATGGGAATATCCGTATTACCCTTCCTGTGACTGGTGACCTCACCAATCCAAAGTTAGGTATCACCTCTATCGTAACCAGCAGTATTATGAGCGGTCTGGTAAAGGCGGCCAGGTCTCCTCAGACCATCATCTCCAAGGTTCTTACCTTGGGAGATGACGAAATCAAGACCATTTACTTTAACTATCTTTCGGGAGAGCCTAATCAACCTGAAACAGATAAACTAAGTGAGATTATAAATATACTTACAGAAAATCCTAAACACAAGGTAACCTTTACCCTATACACCAATGAGAATGTGGAAATAAGTCTTCTTACCACCAAATCCATCACCGGGATCCTCTTAGGTCAAAAGATGGATCCAGAAAGGACTCTGGAAAATCTCATGGAGGAGAGAAAAAAGTATATTTTAGACTTCTTCTCGGACAGAGTATCTTCTGAAAGGATAGAGGTAAAGGTTTCCAAGGAAAATAAATCCCTGCCCCAAGCTGAGGTGGAATTTAAAGAATAAAAATAATCAAAAAGCAACGTGACGTTGCATCCAGAAAATCAAAAGAGGCACAACCCTTTTGGGGTCAGCCTCTTTTGTTTATCTTATGATATTTTTAATTCTGTTACACCTTCTTCAACCGTTACCCTTTCTCTTCCTTCTCTTCTTATTTCATCCCAAACCGCAAACTCTCCTTGAATTCCAATCTGATTTGGATTAAAGTCCCAATCATCTTCTCTATTTTCTTTCATCCTTAGTTTATAATCTTTCAGGCAGGCAATAGCAGGTTTATGCATAATTAAAATTCCTACGATATTTATCCAAGCCATTATTCCTATTCCAATATCTCCAAAAGTCCAAGCCATTCCTCCTGCAGCTATAGAACCTGAAAATGTAAATCCAAGGTATACTAATTTTAAAATAAATCTGATTTTTTTCCCTTCTTCACTGCCATTAGTTAAATAAACTAATGCTGTATCTCCATTCCAGAAAAATGCTAATAGTGTAGTAAAGGCAAAGAATACAATAGCTATTGCTACTATATATGCACCATACCCAATTCCAATATCTAAAGCTGTAGATGTATTAGCTGCTCCTACTGTTCCCATACTCATATTAGAAGTTGCACCTTTCCCTGCATAAATTGCCTCACCAGTAGCTCCATCAAAGACCTTATATGCTCCTGTAATGATAATCATCAAGGCTGTAGCTGTACATACAAATATAGAGTCAATATAGATAGAAAATGCTTGTATCAATCCTTGTTTAGCAGGATGTGAAGTATCTGCTGCTGCTGCTGAAGCTGGTCCCGTTCCCTGCCCTGCTTCATTTGAATAAATACCTCTTTTTACACCCCAGGATATTGCTGCTCCTGCAATCCCTGCAAAGGCCTCTTCTTTTCCAAATGCAGATTTAACAATTAAAGTCAGTGACGGGATGATGTCCCCTGCATTAAGTGCTAACACTATCACTGCAATGATGATATATACTACTGCCATAAATGGAACTACTATCCCGGCAAACTTCGCTAATCTTTTAGCTCCTCCAAAAACAATAACACATAGGAATCCTACAATAATTAATCCTGTAATCCACTGAGGAACTCCTACTGCTGTTTTCAAACTTCCTGCAATTACATTTGATTGAGTAGACGGCATACATATCAACATAGCCAATACTGTAGACATTGCAAACAGATTTCCATACCAGGTTTTCCCGCCCAACAATCCTTTTTTAAAGTAATAAGCAGGTCCTCCTCTGTATCCACCTTCAAATTTTTCTTTATATAATTGTCCCAATGTAGATTCAATATATGATGATGCAGCCCCCAATAATGAAATCATCCATAACCAGAATATCGATCCAGGTCCCCCTAACGCTATGGCGGTAGCTACCCCTGCAATATTTCCAGTTCCTACCCTTCCAGAAACAGACATACACATTGCTTCAAATCCACTTATTGAATCCTCCGATTTTTCCCCTTCCTTAACATCTTTTCCCAGTAACAGCCTTATCATTTCCTTAATCATCATAAATTGAACACCGCTTGTTTTTAAAGTAAAAAATAATCCTGCACCTAAACAAAGATATACGAGTACCGGTGACCAAACAATACTATTCAACCCATTAATTAAAACTTCCATTAAAACCTCCAAAATAATTTCAACAATAAATATAATTTTCTAAATTTCATTTATCTACTAATAAAAGTTTAGCCTACTTTTCATAATTTTCAAAACTAAAATCGAACATCTAATCTCGTTTTAGATCACTTTGTTTTGGAGAAATGTTATAGGTTGTGATTTTTTTGTCAAAAAAACAGCAATCTAAAATCAAGGACAGGAGAGTCCTAAATTTTGACACTACAGACTTTAAAAATAGTACAAAATAAAAATACCCCAGTTCATGCAGCTGGGATATTTTTATTTTGTACTATTTAATTTCAGGTATTTATTTATACGTTTATTTCTTAAGTTTTTGGTTGATTTATCAAAAATTCTCTAAGTTTATATATAAATAACGTTGCTCTCCACCAATTACTATATCAGCCTCTATAGCGGTGTTTAATCTAACCTAATAGGAGACTTTTATTATTTTTTTTATTTCCCCTAATTTCGTATTCTAAAATAGTACTAAAATATGAATTCATCTATTTTATCTTATTTTTAGATTCAATAGTTTCGTAGAACTTTTTTGATTAAGTGAAACAGATAACAATTAATCCAGAATATTATTTTTTTATTTTCATCCATTTTTAATATCATTTTAATCTCATTCTAACCAAATTCTAATCTAAAAAGGTTTATTTCTTATTCTTACGTTTGTTTTTTTAGAATACAACTTTTTTAAAAAGACCAAATTATAAAATTTGGTCTATATATATATATAATTTTTTTGGAAACCTCTTTATCAGAGAGAGACTTACCATGTTTACCTTGCTTATAATTGGTTTTCATTTTCATAGTACTTAATTGTTTCCCCCTCTAGTTTTCCCCCTTTATAGTTTGCTTTAAATCTGATTTGACTATTTTCGTAGTGATAGATCGATTCCCCTTCTAATTTTCCATCTTTATAATTCCCCTTTGCTTCAATTTGGCCATCTTCATAGTACTTAATCGTTTTCCCTTCTTTCTTTCCATTTTTATAATTTCCTTTAAATTTGATTTGACTATTTTCATAGTAAGAAATCGTTTCTCCTTCTAGTTTTCCATCTTTGCAATCCCCTTTAAATTTGATTTGATTGTTCTCATAGTAAGAAATCGTTTCCCCTTCCGCTTTTCCATCTTTATAATTTTCTTTTGTTTCGATTTGACCATTCTCATAATAAGAAATCAATTCCCCTTCCGCTTTTCCATCTCTATAATTTCCTTTTGTTTCGATTTGACCATTCTCATAGTAAGAAATTAATTCTCCTTCCACTTTTCCATCTTTATAATTTCCTTTTGTCTGGATTTTACCATTTTCATAATAAAAAATTAATTCTCCTTCCGCTTTTCCATCTTTATAATTTCCTTTTGTCTGGATTCCACCATTTTCATAATAAAAAATTGATTCCCCTTCTAGTTTTCCGCCTTTATAATTTTCTTTTCCATTGATTCGTCCATTTTCGTAGAAAGAAATCGATTCTCCTTTTAGTTTTCCATCTTTATAATTTCTTTTAAATTTGATTTGTCCGTTTTCATAGTAACCAATCATTTGACCTTTTTGTTTTCCATCTTTATAATTTCTTTTTGTTTGGATTCCATCATTCTCATAGTAATTAACTACTTTCCCTGTGTACGGAGTTTGTTGATTTATTTCATAATATACTCCATTTCTATTTTGCAGCTGTTTTTCATTAATTTTTTTCCCATAACTAATTAAATTGATACTATTCATTAACATTGACAGTATTTTTTTCATTTTCCCCTCCATAAATTTCTTTATAAAAATCTTGGGTTGTCATAATCACTTACCACATTCCAATATTTTTATATTTATATATGAATATAATTATATAAATCCTTTTATTATTTATTGAATTTTATTGAATGCTTAAATTAAAAAACTCCCCAGGAAAAATTCTGGAGAGACCAAGCCTTGCATTTAATTTGACAATCTAGGAATATTGGAGATGGCATAAACTTTAGAGTTCTTCCACTTTTTCTAAAATTATTCTGTTTTTAAAAGCTCCTCGCTTTTTATTTTTTTCTAACCTGACTTTTTCAATCTCATCTTTATTAAAACCATGATAATCTGTTAAGGCCCCTAACACTTCCAATATATCTGCCATCTCCTCTACAGATGGAGTTTCATAAAATTCTTCTACTTCCTCATTAATTTTATCTTTCAGAACTTCTAAATATTCTTCTTCCTCTGCAATATGACAGCAAGATTTTTTCCCATTCTCTTCAATTATTTGAGGTATCTTATCTCTGACTAATTTATTATATATTTTCATATCTAACCTCCTAATGTTTAATATGCTTTTATAGTTCTATCCAATATCTTCTGACCCCATCTACTATATTTTCAAAAACTCCTATATTCTTTTCTATGATTTTTCTTGAAACTGCATTGGCACCATTTCTTTAACTAAATTAAAAATTTCCACAGGCTCATCTAAGTCTGATTTTTTTAAATAAATATTCATAGTTTATCTCCTTTAAAATTATAAAACTGCTCAGCATATAACCTCCCTGCCAAATATAAATAAAATATATTCCAAAACACAGTATTATATATATAATTTATCTTTTTTAGGGTTTTATTCGTAAAAAACAAAAATTCAATTGACTAACCTTGTTTTATGATATATAATATATATTATTGAACACAAGCAAGATAAATTACATAAATAAACCGTACTTGAATTGTTATTTAAATTAATGTGTATATTTTTATAATTTATGGAGGTGTAAAATGAACAGCAAACAAAAAAGCGAGATGACTATAGAAGAAAAGGATAATAAAATAATTTTTAATATATTATTTATAACAGGTCTTCTTATAATAGCAGGCTTTATTTACAGTATCGTCAATAAACCGCAGCCAGCAAAAGCAAGTATAAAAAGTGCATTTGAAAAAAATCATCAGGTAAAAATAACTTAATTTAGATCTATCCAAAATACCTTTTAAAGAGGAGTAATTCCAAATTACTCCTCTTTATTTTAATAATTTTATACTTTTCCATGCACTTTCTGGTATCATATCTCCCTCGGTCGTAAGGGTTTTGTCTATATAAAGTTAACAATATAATTTTCTGTTCCACCATTTTCTTTTTCTCTCGTATCTATATAAATACCCTCACTCTTATCATCGATACTGTACCCCGATGTATAAATAACTACTTTTTTATTGAACACCCTTTTATTTTCCACGATTTCATAATCTTTATTTAAAAAATATTTGGTTCCATTTTTATTTTTTAATATTATATCCTCTTCTTTTATCCGCTCATGATCTAAATATGCAGAATTTTCACCGATTAGATATTCTAAATCATTTTCAAATTTTTGAGTCAATTCCACAATTTCACACTGCTCTATATCCACAAAATCTTCACTCCTACCGATGGATTTTAAGTTGTAGATATTTTCCTTTATAATTTTTAGAGTCTCATCATCTGTTTTAATATGAATTATTAAATTCACGTTGTGCAGAATTTCATAATATTTCAGGGAAGTAGTCAATGAGTTATATTTTGAAATTTCCTTTGTATAGTTATTATATTCAAATTCTTTTACCCTTTCATTGATTTGTTTTTCTTTTCTTTTAATCTCTTTTTCCCTCAAAGTAACCATTTTAAATCCCAATGATTTTTTATCCATACTTTTTTTCTTAGTTAACAAAGTTTTCTTTCTGACTTTAAATATTTTTTTTAGTCTGTCTATCCTTGTTCTCTTAAAGTTTGAAATTTCATCATTCAAATCTTTTAAACCTCTGTATTCATCCATTAAATCCTGGTTTTTTATTTCTATGGTAATCCCTTTTCTAAAACTATTTCCCATACCTTTTTTAGCCACTGCCACCTTATCAAAGGCCACGGATATAAGGTTATTATTTTTCATCTTTACTAAAATTCCCCTGTCATCCATAATGGAATTTAAAAAACAATAATCCGTATAGGGCTGTTTCATCAGGGAGCTGTAAGTTCCCTGAATAGACAGATCCATGGGATGATATTCCTTAAATTTACAGGCATTATGCAGTGCTCCTATCACTGTTGAAAAGGGGGGAAGGGGATAGGTCATCTTGTTGGTTATACTTTCCTCCTTCCTGTAGTGTGCCTTATTTTGAGTTAATACAATTCGAAGTGCTTTCATGGCTATATTCCATAGTATTTATTGACTTCATCTTTTAAACCATCAAAGAACTTAGCTATACTCACAGGTTTTAATTCCTCAACTATATCAGCCTCATTATCCATACTCCCCCCCTCTAGAAGTCCTACCTTATATCCTCTGGCTATCCTATCCTTTAAATCATTGGTTATCTTTAATTTTCCATTTTTTACCCTTACAACATTTTCAAACTGGTGGGTCATCCTGTCTGATAACCCTCCTACAACGAATACAGGCTCTGCGTTATCTAGGTTTCCTTTTACAATTAAATTAAGGTTTTCAATAGTTTTCAGCATAGAATTAACCCTTTCTGCCTTTTCCTCCCTGCTGGCTTCTATATCAAAATTTTCATCCTTCCCGATCATAGAAAGATCAAATGTAATGGAATACATTTTCAGAGATTTATCATATTCATAGTTATAGGGCATAAGTCCTGTTTTTTTAGCAGCTTCTTTATCCTGAAGAGTTATATTATTAGCTTTAGCATATGTTCTGGCTAAATGAAGGTTGTTGTGAAATCTAGTTTCATTTACAAAGGGATCACAGGCAATGGCATCTGTCAGATAAAATGAACTCTTCCTTACGAATGTAAGTTTTTTTTCCCCTACAGAGGTATTCATATATCCGCCCTCCAAGGCTCTGCAGTTGCTTACATTTAATTTTTCATTTACTTCTTTTTGAGTAGCCCCGTCTACAGTTACTTTCAGATCATCATACATCCCGCTTTGTACCATCAATGAGTTCTTCAAGCTTTCCCTGCTTCTAGTGGCATAGGTATTTCCATTTTTAAAAACTTTTTGTATAGAGGATACATTTCCCAATCCCTCTCCATAGTTTGATGTTATGTTGGCAATTACTGTCAATGTTAATGCATGTTTCATTATTTTTGCTCTCCTTTAAATTTTTTTTTCTCTCCCAATGTATTTATAAATGTGTACGCTAAGTTTTTATTATCTTCAAAATTTTCAAACAGGTCTATGGCTACCTCTATACTCACCTGTGTATATATAGAAAGGTATAACAATATCTCACATACCCCGTCATAATCCTTTAATGTGATGGCTCTTATCAGTCTCTGCTCATAGGCCCTTACCTTATTTGGATTATTCTTCAATGCTTTTCTTATCTGTACAGCAGATGCGTAAGCTGTCTTTTGTTTATCGGTCACACCCCTGTAGATCAGTTCATTTATTTTTATCAAATGTGATATCAAGTACGATTTATTCCCTTCTTTTAATAACATATCTATCAAATCATCCAGCTTTACTTCATTTAAAATATTATCGGTTACAATTTTTTCTATCTTTATAAAATCATTTTTTATCTTACAAGGTTTTCTTAGAGCCTTTAATTGTTTATCATTTATTTTATCGAATACCTTTCTGGCTTTTTCTCTGACATAGATAGTCTCAAAATAATCTTTTTCCCTTTCCTTATAAATGATCTCTACATCATAATCTATAAAATTAACACCTTCCTTTACCCTGTAAAATAAGTTACTCCTCATATTTTTTCCTGCCTCTGTCCGATCATGGGAGTCCCAGCTATTAGTTTTTATGAGCTGCTCCAGGGTGAAATTATTATTTATAAAGAAGGCTTCCCTTGTTTTGGAAAAAGCAAAGGGTATAAAATCAAATAACTTATCATCGGAATATACAAAGGTAGATGTATCTCTCATATAAGAAACAGATTTTCCTTTTTTAGACATATCCAGAGAATACCCCCTGATCCTGCAAGAATTTCTATCTTCTTTTAAAAGACTATTTTCATTACAGAAATTATAATATAAACTCCTGCCACCCTTAAAAGTATCATTAATTAATTTCAGTCTGTTTCTATCTATAATTTCCTTTATATCCATATTATTCTGGCCATTATATTCAATTCCCTTAAAAGTTTTTAACATTATGGTATTAGTGGATGTATTTTTAGAGAGTTTTTCATTTACTTTCTCTATCCTCTGATCCTCCTCACTCCAGGTAGTTTCCAATAGGTCCTCAACCTTTTTGTGATGCATTGAATCTCTAAAATAACCTTCTGTAAAGATTAGATATTTTTCGTCTGTTATCTCTTCAATATTAAATTCTAAATAATCATCTGTCTGATTATAGCCAAGATCACAACCCTTTAAATATTTGCTTACCCCTACAATGGCTGCACTCCACCGCCAATCCGATGGATAAAGCCGGGTATTAAACTCTCCCTCTATGATTTCCTTCATAGCCCCTCCTATTCTATAACTTCCAGCATCCCGAAGCCGGCTGATGATCTGCTGCCAAATCCTGATTTGTATAAATAATTTAGTATTTTTTTATCTGCCTTCACATAGAAGGTACCTAAGGTCACCGGGAAGTTAGATTTATAAAAACTCACTACGGTACGCCTTGTTTTTATCGGTACTACCTCAAATTCTTCCAATGATGATTTATAAAATTTATCCTTTAAATTATACAGAGTATTTTTCTTTAAAATTTCCATTCCTTTTTTATCAAAATCATGATACCAGCTGTTTTTCCCTTCCCTGACTTCCCTTATCACAATAGGTGATAGTGCCTTAAATATAACCTCATCTCTGACTATTTCTATTTCTTCTCTTTTATGAATACTCCTTACTACAAATGAATTTTCACCCATGGAGAATTTTTTCCCCTTGCTGCCTATGAGTGCATTTAGAAAATGGAGAGCTTCCATCATATTTTCAACCGATAAAAATACTTTTATACCGTCATTTTTTAGATATACCCTGTCTTTTTCTATTTTTTCAACTGGCAGATATACAGAAAAAGTAAAATTTCTCCTTTCAGGATCATCATATATAGCTTTTTTTATCTCCCTATTGTATTCTTCCAATGATCTTTTAAAAAATGAGAGTATCTTCCTCCTATAATCTGTTGAAATCACTTTTTTTTCTAATTTACACCTTATTTCAAACCTCATACTGCCTCTCCCCTATAATTAAATATATCCCTTAATTTTTACTTATAAAGTAAAAAAAAAGAACCTTAGGTTCTTTATTCTTTAATAGATATTCTTCCCACAAATAACCATAACTACTCAATAATTTAATCTATAAATATAAACAATAAATTATTTCTTTTAAATTGAGTGTACTTCAAAAATATGGATTAATCAATAGTTTTCTTTGAAAAAACTTAATTTTTAATATTTTTTTTAATTAAATTTTAACATTTTATACATTTAAGGCTCATAGGTACATATGTATATAAATATACATCGGAAAAGTATTATATATATTTATTGAGGTCAATGGTTATTTATTTGCATTCCACTATGGTTAGATTAATAGTTTTCTGGATCTTGTCAGACCACTGGTCTTTGATTTACATTCCACACTGGTTAGATTAAATTTATAACTAAACATGGTTTCGAACTTGATTTGAATATATTTAGATTCCACACTGATTAGATTAATATTGTTTGGTTGTCATTTAAAAGAAAAAAATACATTTACATTCCACCGTGGTTAGATTAATATTGTACTTGTTTTATTCCAATAAGAGTATACCTCAAAAATTCCACCTCTGTCGACCCCCTCAGAAAAAATATAAATTAGTTAAATGGATTTTTATTCTTCAATGAGTCTTTCTTCCATAGAAATATTATTTGATTCAATGTCTACTCTAACATAATTTATTTATTTTTAAAATTTTTTAATATTTTAAAATTTCCTAGATCATAAAAAAGGTCTAAAGTGAGGTATCACTCTAAACCTTAAAAAATATTTAGTTTTAAATTATTTTATAAAACCTTTTCTATATATTCACTGTCTTTCATCAGTTCTTTTTCCTCTTTTCTTTCTCCAACCTTGTTTCTTTGATATTTATCTATGTATAATTTTTTTCTTTTTATCTAGACAGCCCATCATAGTTTTTATTTTTTCTTTTTCCGCAAACTCCTAATTATATATAATTTTTTAACGGAGGTCCTTTTTTATTTTAGGTTTCCTCCAAAATTTACTGCTATCATAATTCATCTCCTTTTATTTATTTTAATAACTTAAGTTATTATAACATAATTGCATTTTTTCTCTTATAAAAAAATCACATAAATACATTCAAAAGAACAAATGTGATATTCTGATTTATTTTTAAAAAATTCTATTGCATTGGGTGCAGATTTAAAAAATATAAGTACCATTGTTATTTCACATGGTCATGATGACCACACAAGAGGATTGAAATACTATTTTAAAAAAAATGATAAACAAAATATTTCTATTATCGCTCATCCAGATGCATTTAATGAAAAAAAATTTGATAATTTAAAAATTTGTTCTCCCATTTTAAAGGAAGAATTAAAAGAAAAATGTAATTTAATTCTTTCAAAAAAACCTATTAAAGTTAGTAAAAATATAACATTTCTAGGAGAGATACCTCAAATGAATAATTTTGAAAATCGAGAAGCTATTGGCACACAAATTGTTAATGGAAATTCCGTTGACGATTATGTAATGGATGATACAGCCCTTGCATATAAAAATGAAAATGGTATTTATATTATTACAGGATGTTCTCACAGTGGGATATGCAATATAATAGAGTATGCAAAAAAAGTATGTAATGATGACAGGGTATTGGGAGTTATAGGAGGATTTCATTTATTTGAAGTGTCTGAACAGATCAACGAAACTATCGATTATTTTAAAAAAAATAATCTAAAGGAATTATATCCTTGCCACTGTACTTCATTTTCTGTTAAAGCAGAAATAAATAAAACTTTACCTGTAAAAGAAGTTGGAGTAGGTTTAGAAATAAACTGGTAAAAAAACAACGTGACTTTGCATCCAGATAGGCGTAATCTAGGGGTATTTTGGTGACACCCTTGCGGGTATCATTTCTTATATAATAAAAAAAACCAGATCCTTTCTGGTTTTTTCTGTTTTAATTATCTATGTTTAATGGCTTTAATTGCTAAAAATATTACTTAACATTACTGAATTTCCTGGATTCAATTTAACCTGAGAACTTTCCTGTTCCTGAATTTGTTCCTTTTTAACATTATCAAAAATGTTACTTAGTTTTACCGATGATCCTTTCTCACTAGAAAAAGATAAAGCACCCATTACCAGCATCATACCTAATATTAATTTTTTCATGTCTACGCCTCCTACAGCTATTTATTTATTTTTAAACTTTATAGTTAAAATTATTCACTTTCGGACAATAATTTTAAAAAATTTTCTTTCATATTATTAATTATATCCAATAGCTTTAATTGCCAAAAATATTACTTACCTTTACTGAATTCTCCGTATTCAATTTATCCTGAGAACTTTCCTGTTCCTGAATTTGTTCCTTTTTAACATTATCAAAAATGTTACTTAGTTTTACCTCTGTTCCTTTTTCACTTGAAAAAGATAAAGCACCCATTACCAGCATCATACCTAATATTAATTTTTTCATTTTTACGCCTCCTAGAGCTATTTATTTATTTTTACCTTTACGTTAAATTTATTCATTTCCGGACAATAATTTTAAAAAAATTTCTTTCATATTATTAATTATATCCAATAGCTTTAATTGCCAAAAATATTACTTACCTTTACTGAATTTCCTGGATTCAATTTATCCTGAGAACTTTCCTGTTCCTGAATTTGTTCCTTTTTAACATTATCAAAAATGTTACTTAGTTTTACCTCTGTTCCTTTTTCACTTGAAAAAGATAAAGCACCCATTACCAGCATCATACCTAATATTAATTTTTTCATTTTTACGCCTCCTACAGCTATTTATTTATTTTTACCTTTACGTTAAATTTATTCATTTTCGGACAATAATTTTAAAAAAATTTCTTTCATATTATTAATTATATCTAATGACTTTAGTTGTCAAACATATTATTTAACATTACTTCTCTTTTTCTCTTTAACTCCTCCTTATTGTAGCTAGGTTTTCTCCTCAATTTGAAATCATCAAAATCCTGTCTGTCTACACCTCTGTTTCTATCGTTAGAAAGGGATCTCTTGTTATTGAAAACCAGATCATCAAAATAATCTACTCTGCCGTTATCACTATCGTTAGAAAGGGATTTGTTATTATCAAAATCGTGCCTGTCTACACCTTTGTCTCTATCCTTAGAAAAAGATAAAAAAACCGTTACTAACATCATACCTAATATTAATTTTTTCATATTTATGTCTCCTGCAGCTATATACTTTTTTTCAAATTTTAAAATTCATTCATTTCCGTATGATTACTCTAAAAAAAATATCCGATTCCGAATGTTGTTCTTAAATTAAATGGGGATTAATATCCCCAGAAAATTTATTCTTTATCGAACAAATTAAGTGTATCCGATTCCGAATGTTATGTCAATGTTTTTTTAAAATATTTTTTTGAGCTCTATTTCAATGTTTTTTTAATATTATCTTTCATCTCCAGAAGTATCGTTTTTAATTCTTCCTTCTGCTCTTCAGAAAGTCCAACTGTGATTTTTTCTAAAAATTCAGCTGCTATTTCATCAAACTCCCTTGCATATTTCAACCCTTCTTCAGTAAGCTTTACATACAGGTGTCTCTTGTCTAGGGTACAGTTTAATTTCTCAACAAGTCCCTCCTCAGAGTATTTACGTAAAATATCACAAAGTGTAGATTTAGACTTTCTCCATAGATGAGCTATATCCTTAAACTCCAGCTGATTATTGATGGAAAGTATCATAAATAAACCCACATGTTTTCCTTCAATTGGTATATCTCTTTTTTTTAATTCAACCTTTAAGTAGTCGGCGAAGTCGTTACCTATATGATATATTATTCCCATTATAGAACTTGCTAAAACCATATTATTACCCCCGTTTTATCTATTTATAACATTATATACGGTTTCGAATGAATTGTCAAATGTTTTAGCCTATCAGAAAATACTAATAGTATCTTTAAAAAAAGCCTTATTTAAAATTAGAGGAATTAATAAATAAAATAGTAATTTACGATCCAGCCTGTGTCTAGAAAGGTAATAAAAAAGATCCCATTTAGGATCTTTAATTTTTTTATTTGATAATGTTATAGTCTTACTAAAAATTTTTATTAAGCATTTCACCTGTTTTATAATTAAAACATTCAATTTTTAAATCAGGATATTTTTCTAAAAGATTACCATAAGCTTCTAATGCTAATTCTTCTTTATTAACCACTCTTTTTTCTGTTATAAAGGTTCCTTCTTCGGTTATTTTTTCAATTACTCTAACGATGTAACCATTGTTGTTCTTTCTGGATATATTCATGACGGCACCTCTCCTTTGTATACTACATTGTATCACAGATATCATAAATGTCATAAGTTTAAAATAAATATTTATAAAACTTGGCATTCTATAGTAGAACACCGTCTATTTGTATTGATTTTATAATCATGGGAGTAATACAATTTTGAAAACTTTAAAATAAGAAATAGAAGGAATATTGAAAAATTGTTATATATTAAAGTTAACTTATTGTTTATTTTATAAAATCAGGAGGTTGGGAATATGAGTAGTAGTTCAGTAGAGGTTGAAGTCGAAAGTTCTAATTACTATGTTAATAAAAATCCACAAGACAATGGAGATCATGAGGTACACAGGGAAGATTGTGAAAAGTTACCTAGTCCAGCAAATAGGGAATATCTTGGACATTTTGATTGTTGTGAAGATGCAGTAGAAAAAGCTAAACAAATATTTTCACAATCCAATGGATGTCTTTATTGTTCAGAAAAATGTCATACCAATTAAAATCATCAATTATCTCAGATAAAATCCATAATAAAACAAAGACAAAAATTAAAAAAATAATAAATAAAGGACACTAATTTTTTTAGTGTCCTTTTAAGGTCGATTTTATTGACTTCTCTAAATGTTGATCCCTCCAACTTGTATTAATAATAATACTCATCAAACTCTGCTTCATATGAATCATCAGGATGATCTAAATCATATTTTTCAAGGATTTCTTCTTTCATTTCTTCTATCTCAAACCATTCAGGAGTATATATTTCTTCTTCACGTTCAAAAAGTTCTAAATACTTGTTAAAATCCTCTGGTGTCATAATCTCTTCTAATTCATCTAAATCCATAATTTATTCTCCTTTTTTAAATTTATTAAAAAGTTTTATTCTCCTTTATTATAGAAATATCAGGTTGATTTAGGAGGTCTTCTTCTTTTTATTGTCATTATAGTACTATATTTTTATGGATTAATCAATTGTAAATATTTAATTTTTTCATACAAAATCATCTATAAAATCCTGATGTGATTTTACTCAAAAATTAAGTTGACTTTTTAATTGTAAAAGCATAAAATATCTTGCTAATAATCATTTATATACAATATAAATGATTTTAACATAGAAATTATGTGCTATGGAGGAAGAAATAAATAGAGGTTTTATTTACAGATGAGCGGGTAAATTTAAAAAACACACTACTTTTAGGTGTTAAGAACTTTAGGGGGCATTAATGGATATTTTAAAATATTTAAATGAAGAAAAATTAGATTATTTTTTGAAAATTTTTGACTTTGAAACTTTAGATATTGGAGATGAAGAAGGAAATACACTTCTTCATAAACTTGTAAAGATAGGAAATATTTATGGGGTTGAGGTCTTAGCTGATCTTGGAGCAAATGTAAATGCTAGAAATAAAAAAGGCGAAACTCCTGCTCACATTGCAGTAGAGATAGATGATAGTGAAATATTCCAGATTCTCATGGATTATGGAGCAGACCTGAGTATCAGAAATAATTCCCAAAGGACTCTCGAACAGCTTGCTAAGATGAAGAATATGATGGGGATATTAAAAATTATTCAGGATTATAGTGAAGATTATGGATATGTTGAAAAGATGAAGTGTCACAAAAAATTAGAAGATTAATTTAAATATAGTTTTATTTTTTTCGAAAATAAAATAACTTTTTTTAAAATTAATTTTCAACAGAACCAGAAAGATTTATTAAACTAATTTTATAACTCATTAGTATTTATTTTTTATATTGACATTTTTGATTTTTTAGTATAAATTAATAGAGCGAATTTCAAAAAAATGAATAGGTAAAGGGGTTAATAAAATGATTTCGATCGGTAAATCTAGTATGGCTTATAAAAATTATTCATGGAAAATTTATGACGAGGGAGACCCTAAGATAACAGGGAAACTGGACTCTACTAATTTTGATAAGAATGAAGGACATGAGATGCTATATATTATCAAAAAATTGACAGAAATATGGAAACTTGAAGACAGATACAGTATAAGAAAAATAGAAACAATGATTTATAAATCTTTACCAGAAGGTAAAAAAGAACAAGAAGAGGTTAAAAACTGGGTACGAGACAACTGGGATTATTATTAGTATTAAATAAAATTATGGCGGATAATGGAGGATAAAATTTTAAACATAGCTGCTGTAATTTTTTTTATGTCTATTAATTTATTTTATACTTATACTATCTTAAAATAAAATAACATAATATTTTTAGTTTTTATAAAAATTTTAAAAGAGGTGTAATATGCTTTTAATTATCGATAATCAGAGTAGTTTTATAAAAAAATTTAAGAGATATTTTTTATCGGAACAAGATTTTGATTATATTTTTTTTGATCATAATCAGCCTCTTAATTTATCTGCAAAAGCGAAGGTAAAAGGGATAATATTATCGGGGGGGAGGGGGAATCCATATGAACCTTTAAATCTCACATCGAATTTTATAGCCTTGATGAATTTTGATGTCCCTGTCCTTGGACTTTGTCTCGGTCATGAGATACTAACAGTAGCCAATATGGGAAGGATAAAAAAATTATCTGAACCTCAGAGAAAAAAGGAAAAAATTACTATTACAGATCCAAATGATCCAATATTTAAAGGTTTGAATAAAACAGAGGTATATTTTACCAGAAGACATAATTATTATGTTGCTGAATTACCGGAAAATTTTATTAGAATAGGTGAATCAAAAATCTGTCAAAATGAAATAATAAAACATAGAGAAAAACCAATTTATGGTTTCCAATCACATCCTGAAGCATCGGGAGAAGATGGAATTTTAATTATAAAAAATTTTTTAAAAATTTGCGGGTTTGAAATATAAAATTTTGGAGGAAGAAATGAGAGTAGCAATAATTTATAACAAAGATTTCAGTAATGTAATAAATGTCTTTGGTATGCAGAATAAAGAGATATATAATCCTTCAGTTGTAAAGCGTGTAGCAGATGCCCTTGAAAAAGGCGGTCATAATGTAGAGATTATAGATGGGGATATGCATGTTATAGATAATATAAGAGATTTTTTCCCTAAGGTACAGGACGGGGAAAAATTTGGAATTGTCTTTAATATGGCTTATGGAATACAGGGAGAAAGCAGATACACGCATATCCCGGCAATGCTGGAGATGCTTGGAATTCCCTATGTGGGTTCATCTCCATCGGGACATGCAATTGCACTGGATAAAATAATTACAAAGATAATATTGCAAAAAAATAACATTCCTACACCGGATTTCTGGGTGTTTTCATCTGTTGATGAAGATATGAGCGATGTAGAGTTTCCGGTAATTGTAAAGCCTAAAATGGAGAGTGTTTCATTTGGTTTGAGAGTTGTATATAATTTGGAAGAATTAAGAGATGCAGTCGGATTTATAATAGATGAGTTTAAACAGCAGGCTCTTGTTGAAAAGTTTATCAGAGGAAGGGAATTTGCAGTAGGAGTTATCGGTAATTCACCGGTAGAAGTGCTGCCTGTTCTTGAGATTGATTTGAATGGTGATCCAGATGCAATCCAAACGGTAGATGATAAAAAATTTAAACCAAAAGATAAAATATGTCCTGCTGATATAGACGAAGAGTTAGCAAAAAAAATGCAGGATCTGAGTCTTAAAGTTTTTAAAACTTTAGGATTGAGAGATTTTTCCAGAGTTGATATCAGACTGGATGAAGAAAATAATATTCATATACTAGAAGTAAATTCAATGGCCAGTTTAGGAGCAACCGGTTCATATGTTACTGCGGCCAAAGCGGCAGGCTATGATTTTGATTCCTTGGTAAATAAAATGCTTGATGTAGCCTCTTTCCGATATTTTTCAAAGGAAAATATCGGAATAGACCATAAGATAGACGGTAAAAAGATAGCCCTGCCAATCAGAGCAAAGAGTTTTTTAAGAAGCAGATTAGACCAAACAGAAAATCTTTTAGAGGGTGTAATAGACATAAATACCTATTATAAAAATATAGAGGGTGTAAATAGATTTGGAAATATCATAAAAAAAAGCTTTAATAATTTAGGCTTTAGTTATGAGAGTTTTCCACAGACAGAAGTTGGAAATATCTTGTTTTTTTCAAACAGTGATGATGGAGAATATGATTATCTTTTAATTGGAAATCTAGACAACAATGTAAAATTAAAAAAACAAAAATACTTTATGAAAACTGAACACAAGATTTTTGGAACCGGTGTATGGGAGCATAAGGGCGGAATAGTAATGATGCTTCAATCCCTCCAAAGTCTTAAATATCTCAGAATGTTAAAGAAAATGAAGATAGGAGTTTTGCTTACAACTGATGAAACGGTACAAGGCAGATTTTCAAGGAATATAATTAAAGAAAAATCTAAAAAAGCAAAATATATATTCGGACTTCATGGTGGGTTCCCTGATGGTGGGATGGTAACGAGCAGATCAGGATCAGCATCATATACCTGCAATATGAATTTAAGAGAAAATAAAAACTCAGAAGATGTTTCAAAAGCTGTAGCTGTATTTTCAAAACTAGTTTCAGACTGGACGAATTTATCCAATGAAGAGAAAGGGATCATAATATCCCCAAGAGAATTTAAAATAGAATCTAATATAACGGAACCTTTTGCTCATGCCGATCTTGAATTGAGTGTAAGATTTAATGACAACGAAATGTTTAAAGTTTATGATGAGAAAATCAGAAAGATAGTTCCTGCAAACAAATATAAGAAATTCATTGATTTTCATTTGGAAGGCGGACAAAAAAGACCTGCATTAACTGCAACAGAGAAATCAGATGAAATAATGTCAATAATAAAAAATATTGCAGATAATTTTGATATAAGGATAAATGGCGAGCACCGTTGGAGTTCTGCCGATATATCAAATGTTGAAAGTGGGAAATATGTGATTGATGGATTTGGCCCAAGCGGGAAAAAAGAATATATAGGAAATGAATATATATTAAAGCATAATCTCCTTGAAAAATCACTCTTATTGGCGACAACTTTAATGGAGTTAGAAAAAATTTAAAGAATTTATAATTAATTTTGAGGCATGACCCTTTTGGGTCAGCCTCAATTTTTTATTGCTAAATCTAATAATTAACCGATTAGAGAAACACATTATTTAGTTTTTCTTTCTAGGAAAGTATTTCGTATGCAAAAGTTCGTGTGCTTTATGACTCATAGGTTCTCCCAGATGTTTTTCATAGAGTTCTTTAATATAAGGATTTTCATGGGATTTCCTTATTTTTTTATTATTATCTACAGCCTGTATCCCCTCAAATCTTTTTCTAATAATTTCAAAATCACCATGGTGGTAAGGCTGACCTCCTCCTCCTATACATCCACCTTTGCATGCCATAATTTCTATAGCGTGCAGAACCTCTTCTCCATTCCTAATTTTATCTAATAATTCCCTGGCTGATCCTAATCCATGGGCTATGCCAATTCTCAGGGGGGATCCATCTATTGTCAGTTCAGGAACTTCAGCTATCCTTACCCCCTCTAATCCCCTCAATTGGGAGAAGTCAACATTTTCTAAACTGGTTCCTGTAATCCATTCATAGGCAGTTCTCGTAGCCGCTTCTATTACTCCCCCTGTCCTGCCAAATATATCGGCAGCTCCACTTGAAACTCCAAAGGGATTATCAAAAGGCACATCCTTCAATACTTCAAAATTAAACCCGCTCTGCTTTATTAAATTAGCTAATTCCCTGGTTGAAATAGACAGGTCGGTATCCCTATTTCCATCTTTTGAAAATTCATCCCTGGAGGCCTCGTATTTTTTAGCCAGACACGGCATTATAGAGATAACAAATACATCTTCTCTTCTCAGCCCCATATCCTCAGCCCATATTTCTTTTATCACACTACTGAACATTTGCTGGGGAGATTTAGCAGTAGATGGGATATCCAGCATTTCAGGATAATTATGTTCTATAAATTTCACCCATGCCGGGCAGCATGATGTGAGCAGGGGAAGTTTTACATCTTTATCCCCAGCCAGGTATTTTTCTATTCTGGTTTTTAATTCTGCTGCCTCCTCCATAATAGTCAAATCTGCAGCAAAATTAGTGTCAAATACATGATCAAATCCCATCTTTTTCAAGACATTGACCATTTTCCCGCTTACATCTGTTCCTGGTTCAAACCCAAATTCTTCACCGAGAGCTACCCTCACAGCCGGGGCGATCTGTGCTACCGTTGTTTTACTGGGATCAGCCAAGGCCTCCACTGCCTCCCAGGTATAATCTCTCTCATGGAGAGCTCCAACAGGGCATACAGCTACACATTGACCGCAAAAAGTACAGTTAGTGTCCTCTATATCCAGTTCATGGGTAGGGGAAATAGCTGCTTCAAATCCCCTGTTAACAGCAGACAGCACATAACAGGTCTGGACCTTATTACACATAGTTTCACACCTTCTACACATAATACACTTATCGATATCCCTTATTATTGCAGCTGAATTATCTATTCTATAAGTTGATTCTTCCCCTTCAAATCTGATATTTTTTATTCTGAATTCATCCGCTAATTTTTGTAATTCACATTCTCCCGATTTTGAACATGTCAGACAGTTTTTTGGATGATTAGATAAAAGTAACTCTAAAATTGATTTTCTTATTTCAATGAGTTCCGGAGAATTAGTAACTATTTCCATACCTTCAGATACCTTAGTTTCACATGATGGGTAGAGATTTTCCTGCCCATTTACCTCCACAACGCAAATCCTGCATGAAGCACAGTCATTGATATAATCCATTTCACCTATTTTTAAGTGACAGAGAGACGGGATATGTATTCCTGCACTCTTGGCAGCGTCTAAAATTGTAACCTGTTCGGGTGTTTCTATTTCTATACCATTAATTTTTATCTTTACAGTTTCCATCTTCCCTCCTATCTCTTCTCAATTGCATTGAATTTACAAGCATTGTAACATGCGCCGCATTTAATACACCTGTCTTGAAAAACAAAATGTTTCTCTTTTGCCCTTCCCATAATAGCTTCTGTGGGACATGCCTTTGCACAGGCAGTACAGCCGATACATTTATCTGTAATGGTAAACTGGATGAGGTTTATACATACAGTAGCCGGACATTTTTTCTCCTTTACATGGGCTGTATATTCCTCATGAAAATTTTTAAGGGTAGATAGGACAGGATTTGGAGCAGTTTTTCCAAGCCCGCATAAAGATGCTCTTTTTATTGTATTGGACAGATCCTTTAATAAATTAAGATCATTTAAACTGCCTTTTCCATCTGTAATTCTTTCTAAAATTTCATATAACCTTTTAGTACCTATTCTGCAGGGTGTACATTTACCACAAGATTCTTCCACAGTAAAACCTAGGTAAAATTTAGCTACTGCAACCATACAGTCATCTTCATCCATTACTATCATTCCACCGGATCCCATCATAGAACCTTTGGCTATTAAGTTATCAAAATCTATAGGGGTCTCCAGGTCCTTTTCTGTAAGACAGCCTCCAGAAGGCCCGCCAGTTTGAACAGCTTTAAATTCTTTGTTTCCTACAATCCCGCCGCCAATATCAAAAATAACCTCTTCCAAGGTGGTTCCCATAGGAACTTCTATAAGTCCGACATTTTTTACCTTTCCAGCCAATGCAAAAACTTTAGTCCCGGATGATTTTTCCGTACCAATATTTTTAAACCAAAGGGCCCCCTTTTTAATTATAGAGGGGATATTTCCATAAGTTTCTACATTATTTACATTTGTAGGTTTTTCCCAGTACCCGGCTTCAGCGGGAAAAGGTGGTTTTAAGGTGGGTTCTCCTCTTTTTCCTTCCATGGAATGGACTAGAGCGGTTTCTTCCCCGCAAACAAATGCCCCTGCTCCATATTTTAAACGAATTTTAAAGTTGAAATCAGTTCCAAATATTTTTTCCCCCAAAAGTCCGTGGGTATTTGCATCCATAATTGCTTTTTCAAGTCTTTTAATAGCCAGAGGATATTCCGCTCTAATATAAATAATTCCCTGATCGGCTCCTATGGCGTATCCGCAAATTGCCATAGCTTCTATAATAGTATGGGGATCTCCTTCTAATACGGATCTATCCATAAATGCTCCCGGATCCCCTTCATCAGCATTACATACTACATATTTTTGATCTGCTTTATTATCAGCTGCAAATTGCCATTTTAAACCTGTAGGATAACCTCCTCCCCCTCTTCCCCGGAGGCCGGAAAGTTTTATTTCATCTATTACCTCCTGTGGTTTCATCTTTGTTAGAACTTTATTTAAAGCAAAATACCCGTTATTTCCTATGGACTCAACTATATTTTCAGGGTCTATAAATCCGCAATTTTTTAAAACTATTTTTTTCTGCTTCTTACTTATAAATACGTCGGTTTCACGGGTTTTATTATATTTGATATCCTTTAATATTTTTTCAGCTTTTGCAATATTGAGATTTCCAAAAATATTGGGTTCTCCTCCTGGAAGGGTAACTTCTATTGTCGGTTCGGAATGGCAGAGCCCCATACACCCTGTAGAGATAAGTTTTATAGAATCATTCCCTTCCCTCTCTATCTCCTCTTTGAAGTACTCAAAAATAGTGTCAGCTCCAGCAGTTATAGCACAGGTAGACATAGATACTTTTATAATAGTTTTATTTTCTTTATCAGCTAAATATTTTTCTTCTCTTATCTTATTCAAATCATTAATTCCATTAATCACCTTGTCTCCCCCCTAATTATATTCTTTTAGTATATTGGCCACTTCATCAGCCTTAACCCTTCCATAGACTTTTTTTCCTACAGTCACTATGGGAGCCATTCCACATGCCCCTACACATCTGAGGATATCGATGGAAAATTTCCCATCATTTGACGTTTCTCCGATTTTTAATCCTAACTCCCTCTTAAATTCATTTAAAATATTTTCAGAACCATTAACATAACATGCAGTTCCCATACAAATTGAAATAGGATGTTCCCCTTTCGGTGTCGTAGTAAAGAATGAGTAAAAAGTTATTACACCATAAATCTCTGAAAGGGGGATATTCATTTTTTCCCCCACATGGGTCTGCACTTCCAAGGGGAGATATCCAAAAAGATCTTGTGCTCTATGCAAAACTGTGATTAGTTCTCCTCTTTGATCTTCTAAAGAATCAATAAACTCATCTAATTTTGTAAAATATTCATCTTTTAATCTGTTATTACATCTCACTATAATTCCTCCTCGTTTATAATTAGAACTTTCATCATAAATATTAAAACACTATACTTTAATAATACTTTAGTATCTGTAAAAATCAAATAAAATAAATTTTTAGGCCATTCACACAAGGCTTTTACTTATATTTTAATAGGATAATAAGCTTGGTAAAAAATAGAGCTCCTTGAAAAGGAGCAAGACATATTTTAATTAACTGATAAGAATGATTGCTCAAAAAAACTGGAGAGATTGGAAAAGGGCAACCCTTTTGGTTTGCCCTTTTTTAAAAATCATTTTAATTTTTCTTAGTTTTCAAAAGTTCCATAAACTACAGGCACCTTTTTTTCAACCATTATATTTCCCAAAGCCAATACTGTATCTATATCTAAATTTTCATCCAAAACTACCAAGTCAGCATCAAAACCTTCTTGAATAAATCCTTTTCCAGTTAATTTAAATATTGTAGCTGGATTTGAAGTGATAACTTTTATGATCTCTTCTAATTTTAATCCTTCCTCTTCCATTCCTTCCTTTACAGCTTCGAAAAGTGTTTTACATTTACCTATTTTAAGTCTGATTAAATTTCCTTCTGAATCAAATTCAGGCAAGCTTCCCTGTCCATCTGAGGTATAAGTAATTTGAGAAATATCTACTCCAGCTTCTATGGCCAATTTTGTAGCTTTTCCACATTTAATCTCTCCATCGGCTAAATATTCAGGTGTAGTCGAAGTGGTGAAGTCTAAATATCCACCTTTTTTTCCATACTCTATTCCAGCTTCAAATAGATACGGATTTCTATTCATATGAGTAGGTACAAATTGTTTCATAGGAATATCTCCCTTATTTAGAGTATCTAAAAGTAAGTTTGTAACGTTCTTACTATCACCCATATGAACTCCGATGATTCCAGCTTTCCCGGATAGAATTCCTCCTAACCTCGTTTCAGATGCTACTCTCAAGAGTTCATCCACTGTAGGGTGGGATGATCTATGGTCTGCAACTGATAACTCTCCACATCCGATTACTTCCTCTATTAGGATGATATCATCTGAAATCTTTCCTGTAAGGGTTCTGACAGGTATCTCATAAGATCCTGTCAATACAAATGCAGATACCCCTTCTTCTTTTAAGCCCTTTGCTTTAGCTATTAAATTTGTTATAGTTCTAGTGGTACCATCGGTTCCTAAGACACCTATTACCGTAGTAACACCAGCAGTGGTCATATCTGTCAATTGAATTTCAGGAGTTCTCGTTTTAAAACTACCCTCTCCTCCTCCTCCGCAGATATGAACATGGGCATCGATAAATCCAGGGACTACTTTTTTTCCTTTTAAATCTATGATTGTAGCTATACTTTCATCTATCTTTATAGAGTCAGCTATCTTAGCTATCTTTTTATCTGCTATTAAAATATCTTTTTTTCCTATATACTCCGGTGTGTAGATCTCTGCATTTTTTAATAATTTAATCATTGTATTCCCCCTGAAATGTTTTATTAATACACTAACATTATCAAAATGGAGTTTATAGAATCTATAGACTCCATTTTAAATTAAACTTTACATCATTGTTCCTATTGCTAATAATAACATAGTAATCAATATAAATGAAACGAATAATGGCATTACAAATTTAAGCCATTTAGTATAAGATACTCTCGCTATTCCCAGTGCTCCCATTACCACTGCCGATGTAGGAGTAACTATATTTAATACCCCTGAAGCAGATTGATACGAAGTTACTACTATATTCTTTGCTAATCCTGAAAACTCTCCAAGGGGAGCCATGATAGGCATAGATAAAGTGGCTAGTCCAGAGGTCGAAGGAACCAGGAAAGACATAGGCAGGTAGAATAAGTATGAGATAATTGCAAATGCTGTCGATCCCACACCTGTCAAAGCCTGTTCTCCCCAGTATAATACCGTATTGGTCATTCCACCAGCATTCATTACTATAGTAATTCCTCTAGAAACACCTACTATTAAGGCTACTCCTAAAAGATCTCTCGCACCATTTACAAATACAGATACTATTTCTTTTTCTTCCATCCCAAAAATTTTCCCTATTAAGACTGCCGAAACCATGAATAAAACAGTCATCTCTCCAAACCACCAGTCACCTAAAGGAACCATTCCACCTAAGAGTTTACCTATTACAGGTAGTGTGATGAAGAAATTATTCATATCTTCAAAGATTGTTATGTTAAATTTATATGCCCAAGGTATTACTCCTAATATCATAACAAGGAATGTCCCGCCAAAAATTCCAAGAATTATCTTTCTTTTGGAAGTTAATTCAGGTGTTTCTTGAGATTTAGTTCCTAAAAAATGATCTTCATTGGCTTTTTTAAGATCAAATATTATAGATTTACTTGGATCTTTTTTAACTTTTTCAGCATATCTCATCACGTAGATAATGGCAAAGGTAAGTAAAACAGCCATCATAATCAGTCTTAATCCAAGTCCGTCACCTATGGATATCCCCGCAAATCCAGAGGCTACTCCTGTAGCAAATGGGTTTACCGTAGAACACAGTACCCCTGTCCCGGCTCCAAGAAGGATTACTCCTACTGCTGTCATAGCATCATAGCCGGCTCCAATAAATACAGGTATCAATAAGGGATAAAAAGCGATGGTTTCTTCTGCCATTCCAAAAGAAGTTCCCCCTGCTGCAAATATCATCATAAGGATAGGAATCATTATCTTTTCCCTTCCCTTTAATTTTTTTATAACCTGCCCTATTCCTGCATCGATAGCACCTGTCTTCATTACTATACCTAAGAATCCACCAATTACCAATACAAACAATGCAATATCCTTAGCTTGATAAAAACCATTGATAGGAGCATTTATTACTTCCCATAACCCCTGTGGATTAGACTCCACTACCTGATAAGTTCCCGGAATTGGCTGTGGTTTAGATGCTGACGGGTCTACAAGATCATACTGTCCTGCCGGAACTATCCATGTTAATACCGCCACTATAGCTATTATACTAATTAAAATAGTATAGGCTGTTGGCATTTGAAATTTTTTCTTATTCATTTTTTACCCCCCTAGATTAAAAAAAATAATTATTACTAAATAATCTTATGTCTGATTACAGACTACGATGCTATAGTCATTCTTGCTTTGTTATACCCCTACAACTCTTTTTCCCATTAATCTTATTGTGCTAATAGCCAATATTTTAGTCGGATCTAAAAATTTACCCTTTATTCCCAATTGTTCAAAAGCTACAGGTAGTTCTGTGCATCCTAAAATAATATTATCTATTCCTAATTTACGAAAATATTCTATGACAGAATCTATATCTACTTCATCTATATTATCTTTCCCTTCTTTCACCCTATAGATCAATTCCATTACAATTTCTTGCAACTCCATAGGTGGTACCTCTACTTTTATTCCATATTTATCAAAGGTATCTTCATATATGTGCCCAGAATAAGTTCCCTTAGTTGCTAAAAGACCTACCTTTTTTACATCTTTTAATTCTTTTGCTACTTCATCTATCATATTTACAACTGGTATCTTTATTGATTTTTGGATTTTCTCGTAAAAATAATGAGCAGTATTACACGGTATAACTATAAAGCTGACTCCCATATCTTCTAGCTTTAAAGCTGAATCAATAAGATATTTTTCAGGGTTTTCTCCTTTGCCCAAAATATAAGCGGTTCTATCGGGAATCTCCGTATTATTGTCTATTAAAGTATGCACATGATCACTGTCTTTTTTTGCATCGGTATATTTTATTATTTTATTGCATAAATCCATTGTGGCAAGGGGTCCCATCCCGCCTAAAACTCCTACTATCTTCATTATTTTTAACTCCTCTTTTTATTAGTTCTTTTTCATTAATTCTTTTCCAGAGATCCCAGGATTAGTCATGTTATATACATCTAAAATAACATCTAATTCTTCATTAGTTAATAACCCTTTTTCTATTGTAAGTTCCCTTACAGTTTTTCCTGTTTTTAGCGATTCCTTAGCTACCTCAGCAGCATTTTTATACCCTACATGGGGATTGATAGCAGTGATAATTCCGATTGAATTCTTAACCACCTCTTCGGTTCTAGCCACATTAGGAGTGATTCCCTTGATACAGTTATGGTTAAGTGTTTGTACACCGTTTTTTAAGATTTGGATAGACTGGAACAAATTAAAGAATAACACTGGTTCGAATACATTTAACTCCAGTTGTCCCGCTTCAGCAGCCTTGGTTATTGTAAGATCATTTCCAAAAATTTGAAATGAAACTTGATTCATTACCTCGGGAATAACAGGGTTAACTTTTCCAGGCATGATGGATGATCCTGGCTGTTTTTGTGGTAAGTTTATCTCAAAGAATCCGGCTCTAGGTCCAGATGCCATCAATCTAAGGTCATTAGACATCTTTGATAAGTTTACAGCACATACTTTTAATGCCGATGATAACCATACAAAGCCATCTAAGTTTCTAGTCCCGTCTACAAGGTCTGTACTCTGCTTGAAGTCCATTCCAGTTACTTCACCTAATTTAGCTGCAATATCCTTTACATATGTAGTGTCTGCATTTAATCCGGTACCTACAGCTGTAGCTCCCATATTAACAAAGTAAAAATCTTCCAATGTCTCTTTTATCCTCTTGATATCTCTTCTTATAGGTCTGGCATAGGCTTTGAATTCTTGTCCTAATCTGATAGGGATAGCATCCTGTAAATGGGTTCTTCCCATCTTGATGACATGGTCAAATTCTGCTCCTTTTTCGTATAAAGATTCTTTTAAATCTTCCAATTCACTTAACAGTGATTCACAGAGTTGGATTACAGTCAATTTTCCACTGGTAGGAATAACATCATTGGTTGACTGCCCGTAGTTCACATGGTCATTGGGAGTAACAAATTCATATTTACCTAATTTTCCACCCATCAGTTCATTGGCTCTGTTGGCAATAACCTCGTTGATGTTCATGTTCATAGAAGTTCCTGCCCCGCCTTGGATAACGTCGGTAATGAACTGGTCATGGAATTTACCGTCGATGATCTCTTCACTGGCACAAATCATCGCTTCAGCAACGTCTTTTTCTATTACCCCAGCTTCTAAGTTCATAAGTGATGTAGCCTTCTTCACCATTGCCATTGATTTAATAAATGTAGATGATAATTTGTATCCTGTGATACCGAAGTTATTTCTTGCCCTCAGTGACTGGATTCCGTAGTATGCATTTGCAGGGACTTCCATTGTTCCCAATGAGTCTCCTTCAGTTCTAAATTTAATCATTTTAAATTCCCCTTTTTAATATTTATGTTTTTAAATTCAACTATTTCCCTACTTAATAGTATGACCCTACTAATAAGTTTTATTATATTTATTGTTTTCTTATTAAGTTATTCTCTATAGCTATCTTCTTAACAGTTTCAGCTACCACCGATGCTACTCTGTCATCAAATGGACTAGGAATGATATAGTCTGCTCTTAATTCCTCTTCCTTCAATACATTGGCAATACCGTATGCAGCTGCTATCTTCATCTCATCGTTGATTACCGTAGCTCCGGCTTCTAAAGCCCCTTTGAATAATCCCGGGAATGCCAATACATTGTTTACCTGGTTAGGGTAATCCGATCTACCTGTTCCTACCACTGCTGCTCCAGCTTCTAATGCATCTTCAGGCATGATCTCAGGTGTAGGGTTAGCCATAGCCAGGATAATAGGGTCTGCGTTCATAGATCTAACCATATCTTTAGTAACCATATCGGGTCCTGATACCCCTACAAATACATCTGTTCCCTTCATCATTCCGGCAACTGAATCTTCCTCTAAGTTTTCTGGAGTATCTATGATATTTTGATCCAATAATTCCTTTACTAAGAACCTGTATGAATCATATTTAGCCTGGGTTACAACACCCTTTGAGTTGTATGCATATAGACTCTTAACTCCTAATCCCTTAAGCATTCTGGCGATAGATGACCCGGCAGAACCGGTACCGATCATAGATACTCTTAAATCAGAGATATTCTTTCCTAATAATTTAGCCGAGTTTATTACTGCAGCTGTAGTAACTATCGCTGTACCATGCTGGTCATCATGGAATACAGGAATGTCTAACTCTTCAATTAACCTTCTTTCTATTTCAACGCATTTAGGAGCCGCTATATCTTCTAAGTTTATACCACCAAAAGAAGGTGCTAATAACTTGCAGGTTCTGATAATTTCTTCAGTATCTTTAGTATCTAAACAGATAGGGAAGGCGTCTACTCCGCCAAATTCTTTGAATAAGATTGCTTTTCCCTCCATTACAGGTAATGCTGCTTCGGGACCGATATCTCCTAATCCTAATACTGCTGTTCCATCTGTAATTATAGCTACCATGTTTCCCTTAGCTGTATACTTATAAACATCATTTTTATTCGCAGCAATCTTCTTACAGGGTTCTGCTACCCCTGGGGAATAAGCTAGACTTAAATCCTCCTTAGTTTTTACACTTACCTTTGAAATAACTTCAATCTTACCCTTGTTTTCAATATGTAACTTTAATGATTCCTCATATACTGACATAGTTGCTCTCCTTCATTCTTATTATTTTATTGATTTTATATAGCTCGTTTCAAACGAATTACAGACAAAATGATCTTTTGTCGTGATATACTCGTGTATACACAGATATACTACTATAAAAAATAATCTTTGTAAAGAGAAAATTTGACTTATAGTATTTAGACACGTATAATTATGTTCTGAAGGGGAGGATGACATGTCTAAATATATGAACTTAAAAGAAAAATCGTATGAAATTATTAAACACAATATAATAAATTTAATTTATAGACCTGGAGAATATCTAGAAGAAAAAAAATTGAGCAGTTCACTGGAAGTCAGCAGAACTCCCATGAGGGAAGCCTTGAGCCGTCTAGAAGACGAGGGGTGGGTAAACATATATCCAAGAAAAGGAATCTATGTGGCTAAAATAGATGAAACTTTAATAAATAACGTATTTGAGGCTAGAAAAACTCTAGAAATTTCATCTTTAAAACTCACTGCAGGCAGACTTCCTCAAATGAAATTAGAGCTTCTAAAGGAAAAGTTTGCTGATCTTACTGTGGATGATCCAAAAAAATTAGAGATTATAGATGATGAATTTCATAATATGATAATTAGTTTTTATGATAATTTTTTTCTAAAAAAAGCCACTGTAAATATTATGGAGCATGCAAAAAGAATTAAGATGTTTTCTTTAGATAGAAAAGTGAAAGAAGTAATTTTAAAATCTAAAGAAGAACATATAATTTTGATAGATCTTCTTTTAGAAGAAAAGATAGAAGAAGCAGAACAACTTCTCTATGAACATTTAGAAAGAGCACAAAGATACTATTTAAAAATACTGGTAGTATAGAAAGAGTATTTTTATTTTATTCATATATTAAAGATAAGCAGTATTATCTTGTACAAGCTCAGCAATAAATCAGAGGAAGAAAAAAATATGGAATTTTAGTTTCTCATATTATAGGCTCAAAAAAAGTGGCAACATCTCAGCTGTAATAATCATACAGCTGAGATGTTGCCACTTTTTTGTAATAAGAATAAAACTCTTGGGGGCCCTAAAATCCTTATTACGTTTTAGGAGAGTTATAACTTATACAACAATATATATTTTATCCTTTATTTATTTTTAATAATTTTTTAGTCGGACATTAAATATCTTAGAAAAGTTTAATTTGAAGAGATCAACTACATCTTCTCTTGTAATTTTTTTACCTTCGTTTAATATTGAAGTAACTCCTAAATCCCTTAGGCCGCAAGGATTGATATTATTAAAATAGTCTAGAACAATTTCATGATTTATTGCAATACCATGAAGTGTTCTCCATTTTTTCACTTCTACTCCTATGGCACAAATTTTCCCTTTTTTGGTGAAAATACCGACAATCCCTTCTTTTTTATGAACTTTTACTCCCAGTCCTTCCAATGTTAGAATTACAACATCTTCTAAAGATTCAATATACCATTTAATACTTTTTTTGAAATGAGATAAATTCAAGATAGGATAGATAACTATTTGACCGGGACCGTGAAAAGTTACCTTTCCACCCCTTCTAATATCAATAAGCTCAATTCCCTTCTCCACTCTTTCCTCTTTTGAGATAAAAACCTCACTATCTTCCCCTCTAATACCCTTAGTTATAGTGGGGTCAGGCTCAGTTATAATAAGGTATCCAAAATTTTCTTTATCAGAAATTAAGTTATCGAAAAATTTCATTTGTAAATTATAGGATTTTAAATATGGTGTCCTTCCTGTGTCTGTAACCCTTATATCCTTCATTATCTATTTATGGAAAATTCTGCTGCTAAGGCCTGAACTTCTTCCCTATAAATTTTCTTTTCTTTTCCTTCCATAACATCTGCAGCTATACTAGCAATCCTTTCCACATCGACATTCCTAAGACTGTTTTTAGACATCATAACCCCTCCAAATATTTATATCTAAAAATTAAAAGAGCTTTATTTTTTCTTTCTTTAACATCTCCTTTTATAAACTGGACTTTGATCTTATCGTTAAGTAAAAATTCTTCATCTTTTAAATCTTCAACATAATTTTTAACTTCTTCTACCTCATCCTGAGATAGATCAGCCTTTACTCCAAATGCCAGAGATAATGCCGCATTTCTATCTCATGTATCACACATTTTTGCATCCCTTTCAAGAAGAGATTCCAATATGTTATCTTCTATAGCTTTTTTAACCGATTTACCATTTAAAAAACCCATTCATTCTCCTCCTAATTATTATCTTCGAATTATATATTACCAAGAGTGAGTAACTACTATATCTCTTGCAGCTTTTCCTTCGTCAACTCTTTTTATCAATGTGTTTCCAGGAGCTGATAGAACAGCCTCAGGATTTTCCTCCATCTCTTTTCTTATATTAATCATAGTTTCTATAAATTCATCCATTGTTTCCTTACTCTCTGTTTCTGTAGGCTCTATCATCATAGCCCCTTTTATAATAAGAGGAAAATAGATTGTCGGTGGATGATACCCAAAGTCTAAAAGTCTTTTTGCAATATCAAGTGTAGTTATCTTTTCATGGGCTGGCTCTGTTAATATAAACTCATGTTTACATACTTTATCAACTGCCACAGGGTAATGCTCTTTTAATCTTGCCATCATATAGTTTGCATTAAGAACTGCCGTTTCACTTGCAGTTTCTAAACCGCTTCCACCCATTGTCAATATATATGCGTATGCTCTTAAAATAACACCATAATTCCCATAAAAACTACGAACCTTACCTATACTATCTGGTCTGTCATAATTAAGTCTATATTTATTATTCATTTTTTCTATAACAGGTACAGGCTGGAAATCGGCAAGTTTACTTTTAAACCCGATAGGTCCGGCTCCAGGCCCCCCTCCACCATGGGGGGTAGAAAAAGTCTTATGAAGATTAAAATGCATTACGTCAAACCCCATATCTCCAGGTCTTGCTTTACCCATTATTGCATTCATATTTGCCCCATCATAATATAGCAATCCTCCGGCTTCATGGATAAGTGTCGATATTTTTTCGATATTTTTTTCAAAAATTCCAAGGGTACTGGGATTGGTTAACATAAATCCTGCCAGTTCATCGTTTAGATGCTCCTTTAAAACTTCTATATCCACGTCACCCTCAGGGGTTGATTTGATCTCAATCACATTTAAACCTACAATTTGTACTGAAGACGGATTTGTTCCATGAGCGGAATCAGGTACGATTATATTTTTTCTTTTAAAGTCACCATTTTTTTCATGGTAAGCTTTTATCAACATAAGTCCTGCCATCTCTCCATGGGAACCTGCTGCTGGCTGGAGAGATACCTGATCCATTCCAGAAATTTCGGCTAAGTGTTCAGCTGCCTCATGCATCATCTCAAGAGCTCCCTGTACACTTTCTTCAGGTTGGTAAGGGTGAAGATTTACCATCTTAGGGTTTCTAGCAATCACTTCATTTATTTTGGGATTGTATTTCATTGTGCAGGATCCCAAAGGATAGAACCCTGTATCTAATCCAAAATTTTTATTAGATAAACGGGTATAGTGTCTTATTACTCCATTTTCACTCACTTCTGGTAATTTTACATCCCTTGTTTTTAATAGATTCTTTGGTATTATCAAGTCAAGAGGAGAATTATCTACCTCTAATTCTGGAAGGGCATAACCACACCTTCCCTTTTTAGAAATCTCAAATATAAGTTTATTATATTCTTTCATCTATATCTCACCCATCCTTTCAACAAAACTATCGATCTCTAATTTACTTCTTTTTTCAGTAATACAGACTAAAGATGTATTTTTTAATTCCGGGTATTCTTTTTCCAGAGGATACCCGCCTAAAATACCATCCTTTAACAGTTTTTCATTAATAATTTCAGGAGATTCTTCTCCCTCTATTACAAACTCTCTGAAAAAAGGCCTGTTAAATTTTAGTTTATATCTATCTGTTTCCACAATTTTTCTCAATGTATAATTAGCTTTTTTATAACACTGCTCAGCGACCTTTTCTAATCCCACCCTTCCTAAAAGGCTCATATGAATAGTGGCGGCTAAAGCATTTAATGCATGATTTGAACAGATATTAGAAGTAGCTTTATACCTTCTGATATGCTGTTCCCTTGCTTGAAGAGTCAGGACATAACACCTTTTCCCGTCTTGATCGACACTTTCCCCAACGATCCTTCCAGGCATCTTTCTAATAAGTTCTTTAGTTATTGTCATAAACCCCAGATAAGGCCCGCCATATGTAAGTCCGGTTCCAAAACTCTGGGCATCTCCAATAACAATATCTGCTCCAGATTCCCCAGGGGTCTTAAGTATTCCCATTGCTACAAGATCTGTGTAGACAATATACTTTGTTTTTTTATCTATAATATTTTCCCTAATTTCATCCAGATCTTCAATTATTCCAAAAAAATTAGGACTTTGTACCATTACTCCTGCTGTTTTATCTGAAATTTTATCTTTTAAATCTTTAATACAGGTCGCACCTTCATCCAGCTCTATCTCTACTACCTTTATATCTCTAAATTTGCAATATGTTTTCAGAACTTTTCTTGTTTCAGGGTTAACACTCTTTGAGACAACTATCTCTTGTCTCTTTGTAACGGTTGCCGCTACCATAGCGGCTTCAGCTGCTGCCGTGGCTCCGTCATACATAGAAGCATTGGATGCAAACATCCCAGTTAAGTCAGCTATCATAGTTTGATATTCAAATATACACTGTAATGTTCCCTGGCTGATTTCAGGTTGATATGGTGTATAAGCTGTATAAAATTCAGACCGGCTGATCAAATGATCAACTGCAGCAGGGATATAGTGATCGTATGCTCCCGCTCCCCTAAAACATATAAGATTAGATAAATTTTTATTACCTAATTCCTCAATTCTTTTTTTCAATTCTATTTCAGACATAGGTGCACCAATATTTAATGGTTGACTTTGTTTTAAATTTTTAGGGATATCATCAAAAAGTTCATCAACGCTGTTAATACCAATTACATCTAACATCTCTTTTCTATCTTCCTCCGTAGCAGGGATATATCTAAACATTAATTATCCTCCTCACATAATTCATTATATGCTGATAGATCTAATAATGAATCTAATTCTCCTTTATCCGAAAGTTCGATCTTTATAATCCAAGTTCCATATGGATCTTCATTTAATAAAGTAGGGTTATCTTCTAAATCCTCGTTAATTTCGATAATTTTTCCCGATACAGGCATATATGAATCTGAAGCTGCTTTTACAGACTCTATAACACCAAAAGCTTCTGCAGCTTCAAATTCATCATCAATTTCAGGCAGTTCCACATATACAATTTCTCCCAATGATTTTTGTGCATGATCAGTAATTCCTACAAGTGCTGTGTTCCCTTCTACCTTAATCCATTCATGTTCCTTTGAATAAAGTAAATTCTCCATTATTAATTCCTCCTCTGAGTTTTTTATTTATTTTTTATATTTTTTATCTAAAAACTTTTTACTAATTATTTGGGCATCTACAAGTTTTTTTCTGATTTCTATTTGAATATGTGTTCCTAACTTAGCATATTCTGTATCCATAAGAGCAAGGCCGATACTTTCTTTTTTTCCAGGAAGCTGATAGCCTGTTGTAACAGCTCCAATTTCTTTTCCATGGGCAACGACTTTGTATCCACCTCTGGCAATGCCTTTTCCAATTAATTTAAATCCTGCTGTTTTTCTTTTTAATCCTTCTTTTTTTTGTGCTACAAGGATATTCTTTCCTATAAAGTCTCCAGCCTCTAACTTTACAAAAAAACCAAGTCCCGATTCAAGGGGGGTAACATCTTCTCTTAATTCATTCCCATAGAGAGGCAGCCCTGCTTCAAACCTAAGTGTATCTCTGGCTCCGAGTCCTATAGGAGAAAGATCCTCTCCACCAACATTTAGCAGTTCTTCTACAATAGAAACAGCTGCGTTATTACTTAGATATATTTCAAACCCATCTTCTCCGGTATATCCGGTTCTTGAGACCAGGCATTCTACTCCAGATAATAGAACTTCAGAATTAAATGTAAAGAATTTTATCTCATTTAAGTCAATATCTGTAATCTTTTGAAGGATCTCCTGTGCTTTAGGTCCTTGAATTGCAATTTGTGAAACTTCTTCAGATATGTTTTTTGTTATAACATCAAAATCATGGGATTTTTCTTCTATCCATCTATAATCTTTTTCAATATTAGATGCATTTACTACCAATAATATCTTTTCATTGGAATACTTATAGACAAGCAGGTCATCGACAACACCGCCTTTTTCATTGCACATAAATGTATACATCACTTGATTATCATTCAGAGTACCTGCATCATTGGCAACTAAGTAATCTACAAATTTTAAAGATTCTAAACCTTCAACAGTAATTTCTCCCATATGAGATACATCAAAGAGACCGGCTCTTTCCCTAACGGCAAGATGCTCCTCTTTAATCCCTTGAAATTGAATAGGGAGTTCCCAACCTGCAAAGTCTATTAATTTACCACCTAGTTTTTTGTGCACTTCATTTAATGACGTTTTTTTCAATTCCATTTTACCCTCCTTAATCATTATATAGCTGCCAGGCTTTATAAGAACTTCTCACAAGAGGCCCTGAAGCTACATTTTCAAAACCCATTTCTTCAGCTTTTTGTTTGTACCATTCAAACTCTTCAGGAGTTACATATTCATATACCGGATAATGTTCTGCCGAAGGTCTTAAATACTGACCGATAGTTAAGAGATCACAGGAATGTTCCCTCAAATCTTTAAAAACTTCAATAACTTCTTCCCGAGTTTCCCCTAATCCTAACATTATCCCGGATTTTGTTTTAATTTTAGGAGCTGTTGTCTTTGCACTCTTTAAAATGTCTAAACTTCTATTATACTCAGCTTCAGGTCTTATGAGATCATATAACCTTGGAATTGTTTCGATATTATGATTTAATACTTCCGGCATTGCTTTTAAAACTATTTTTAAAGATTCTTCCCTCCCTTTTAAATCAGGAATTAATACTTCAATTCTGACATCCTTATCTATTTTTCTTATCTCCCTTATAACCTTCGCAAAGTGGCTGGCACCTCCATCAGCTAAATCATCCCGGGTTACCGATGTAACTACTACATAATTTAATTTAAGTTTTTTAACAGCTTCAGCTATATGTTTTGGTTCATCACTATCCAAGTCCTTAGGTGAACCATCTTTTACATTACAAAATTTACACTTTCTTGTACATACCCCTCCCATTATCAAAAAGGTCGCAGTTCCACTGGAGTAACACTCTGCTCTATTAGGGCAATTAGCTTCTTTACATACAGTTTTTAAATTCAACTCCTTTAACATACTTTCTATATTTTGAAAACCTTTAACACTTCCTAAGTTTATTTTTAGCCATTCTGGTTTTGCTACTCTATTATTATTCATAAATATCATCTACTCCTATATTCATAATATTATTCACTATACCTTCTATATCCCATATCACCTTTATTTAAGTGTATTTCTATATTACAGCAAAGTAAATAATTAATATTTTTTTCACTCCATAATGAAACAGCACAGACTAAAAAAGAATAGAAACATTGTTATGCTCTACCTTAAAAAATTATATATAAATTTGGTATTGTTGTTTTTTTCACAGTGAAATTCATCATTTAGAGTAATTTTGAAAAAAATAAAAAGTGGGTGACTCAAGCAGAAAATCTACTTATATCTATCGGATATCACTTAGGTGGAAAAAGTTTAAAATTTATTATACTAAATCTGTTTTTTCGAGATATCTTCAGGAAACCATCCTTTTGTATAGTTAGCTATTTTTACCAGGGTCAGCATTACAGGAACCTCTACAAGTACCCCTACAATAGTAGCTAACACTACCGGCGATGACGCCCCAAATAACGATATAGCTACTGCAACCGAAAGCTCAAAGAAATTAGAGGCTCCAATCATTGCGGCAGGAGCTGCAATTTCATGGCTCAGCCTTACCTTTTTGCTGGTAAAATATGCAATAAAAAAAATAAAAAAGGTCTGAATACTCAAAGGAATGGCAATCAATATAATATGCAGGGGATTATTGAGAATGACTTCTCCCTGAAAAGAGAAAATAATTATCAAAGTCAGCAGTAACCCTCCAATTGTAAGATCGTTGAATTTGGGAATAAACTCCCGGTTAAAATATTCTATACCTTTTTTCTTTATAACATTCACCCTTGTCAGTACTCCTCCGACTAAAGGAATCACTACAAAAAGTAAGACAGACAGAAAAAGGGTAGCCCAGGGAATTACTATACCTCCAATACCAAGCAAAAAGGCAACAATGGGAGGGAAGGCTATTAAAATAATCAGATCATTTGTTGCTACCTGGACAACGGTATAAGCAGGATTTCCCTTGGTCAGATAGCTCCAGACAAACACCATAGCAGTACAGGGAGCCGCACCTAAAAGAATTGCTCCTGCCAGATAATCTTTGGCAAGTTCTGTTGAAATTAGTGACTTGAAAACCACGAACAAGAAAAAGTGTGCTATAGCATACATTGTAAAAGGTTTAATCAGCCAATTTGTAACCCAGGTAACATACAGTCCTTTGGGATTTTTACCGACATTTTTAACACTGGTAAAATCAACTTTCATCATCATTGGATAGATCATGAGCCAGATAAGGACTGCTATCGGTATGGAAACTTTGGCATATTCAAATTTTCCCAAAAATTCAGGGATGCCGGGCAAAAATTTACCTATCAGTACACCAGTAACCATACAGAGTATGACCCACAGGCTCAGATATTTTTCAAAAAATCCTATACCTGATTTTTTTTCATCGGTATTCTTCATAACCTTATTCCCCCCTTTGATCCTTCCATAGCCTTTCTTATGCTGGTTTCCAGTTTCTTTTATTTTTTCATCCCTTACCTACCATTTTTAATCGGCCTTGTCTTTTTACTTTAAATAGACGTATTTTCCTTTTTCTTTTGTCTTTATTCTGCAATATTACCGGCATCAATTGCCTCAAAGGTAATTAAAATTATAGTTGACAAGATTTAAAATAAAATATATAGTATACAAAATAAAATAATCGTATAACCCCGATAATTTGGTTCGGGGGTTTCTACGGGAAACCTTAATTTCTCATTACAAAATGAATGCTATACAGCATTTCATTTTTGTGGTGGGATTTTTTTATTTAACTATAAACGGAGGGAAAAAATGAATGACAAAATAAAGCATTTAATTGATGTAGCAGCAAAACGAAAAAAAGCAGAACTTGTGCTGAAGAATTGCCGGATTATTGATGTATTTTCAAGCGAGATAATAGAAGGTGATCTGGCAATTGATTCGGGGAAAATAATAGGGATTGGAGATTATTGCGGTTTACACGAAATCGATCTAAATGGTAAATATTTATCTCCGGGACTTATAGACAGCCATGTTCATATGGAAAGTTCTATGATTTCACCCGGTCAGTTTGCACGGGCAGTGGTCCCCAAAGGAACAACAAGTGTAATTACAGATCCCCATGAAATAGCCAATGTGTGTGGTCTGGAAGGTATTAAATTTATGATTAAATCCAGTGAAGATCTCCCCCTCAATGTTTATTATATGCTCCCTTCATGTGTCCCTGCAACACCATTTGAAAATTCAGGAGCAATACTGGAAGCTGGAGAATTAAAGGAGTTAATTGGTAATCCTATGGTCTTAGGCCTGGGAGAAATGATGAATTATCCAGGGGTAATACAGGGAGACAGTAAAATAGTAGACAAATTAAAATTAGCTCAGGATAATAATAAAATAATAGATGGTCATTCACCTGATATCAGCGGTGAAGAGCTGAATGCATATATAATAGGGGGAATAAAAACGGATCACGAGTGTTCTACTGTAGATGAGATGCAGGACAGGTTAAGAAAAGGGATCTATATTTCCATAAGGGAGGGGAGTGCAGCCAAAAATTTAGAAGCTTTAATAGGAGGAATAACTCCAGAAAATGAAAGGAGATGTTTGTTCTGCACAGATGACAGGCATCCAGAGGATATAATAGAAAGCGGGCATATTGACAATAATATAAGAACTGCTATAAAAAAAGGGATAGACCCCATAACAGCAATTAAAATGGCGACTATCAATGTCTGCGAATGTTATGGGATAAAAAACTTAGGAGCAATCGCTCCCGGATATGATGCAGACTTAATAGTTGTAGATTCTTTAGAAGATTTTAATGTATTGGAAGTTATAAAAAATGGAAAATTTGCTGCGAAGGATGGTGAAGCACTCTTCCAGGTAAAAAAAGAGGATATTACAAAGGTGAGCGGCACTGTGAATTTTAAAAAAATTCACGAAAAAGATCTAAAGATCAAACTAACAAGTAATCGTGCAAATGTCATGAGGTTACTGCCCCATAGTCTTTTAACTGAAAAAGTAATCCGTGAAGTGGAAGTAGATGATAAGGGATATTTCAAGTTTAACAGTGATAAAGATCTTCTAAAACTAGCAGTAATTGAAAGACATAATGCCACGGGAAATATAGGGTTCAGCCTGGTAGAAAACTTTAACCTTAAAGGGGGAGCCATAGCTTCTACTGTTTCAAATGATTCCCATAATATTTTAGTCATAGGAGATAATGATCATGATATGCATGCAGCTGTAGAGGAGATTGGAAAAATACAGGGAGGAGTGGTCATAGTGTCTAAGGGTAAGGTATTGAAAAAACTGGAATTACCAATAGCAGGATTGATGTCGGATAAGCCCATTGAGGCAGTAAAAGAAATTCTAGAGGAAATGCTTAAAACAGCTTATGATAGGTTGGGCGTAAATAGAGACCTGGATCCATTTATGACTTTAGCATTTTTAGCCTTACCTGTTATTCCAGAAATAAAAGTTACAGATAAGGGTTTATTTGATGTTGTTAATTTTAAATTTATAGATATAAGTGTTAATGATTAAAAGGATTGATAAAATACAACCGAACACAAAGTAGTATTATGTCACCTTCAAATTGTTATATTTAAATTCTTTTGGCCGCATGATATTTCTTCTGGTTTTTTAGGGTATTTTATCACCTTTAAATTATTAAACCAGAACCATTGATGCAGCAGAACCAGAAATTATGTCATTTTTTATTAAAAGTCAGTATTTTTTTAAAGGATATATATAATAGATGGTATATATATATACAAAAGAGATATCTTTTTTATGAAAAACAAGATACAATTCCCTGCTAGTATAATTTTTTTAAAAGGAAGTGATATAATTTGTATAAATTAAACCAAAAAGAAACCCCTATATTTAGTGTGTTAAAGGATGTATACGCAGCAAGAGAGGTAATCCCCTTTCATGTACCTGGACATAAACAGGGTGCAGGCGTAGAAAAAGAGTTTTATGATTTTATGGGACCTAACCCATTTAAAATCGATGTTACTATATTTGAAATGGTGGACGGATTACACAATCCCAAGACCCATATAAAAAGAGCATTGGAACTGGCAGCAGATGCCTATGGTGCAAGGGAAAGTTTTTTTTGTATTAACGGCACATCTGGAGCTATTCAGGCTATGATAATGTCTGCTGTAAAGGCCGGGGATAAGATCCTAGTTCCTAGAAATACTCATAAATCAGTAAATGCTGGTGTTATCCTGAGTGGTGCTCAACCTGTATATATGGATCCTGAAATAGACCATGAAAATGGAATAGCTCATGGAGTAGCACCTGAGACTGTAGAAAGAACTCTCAGAGAAAATCCTGATGCTTCAGCTGTCCTCATAATAAATCCAACCTACTATGGAGTGGCTACAGACCTTAAAAAAATTGTGGAGATAGTTCATGAATATGATATCCCTCTTCTTGTAGATGAGGCTCACGGTCCCCACTTGAGATTTTCAGAGGAACTTCCTCTCTCTGCTATGGAAGCCGGTGCAGATGCCTGTGCTCAGAGTACCCACAAGATAATAGGAGCTATGACTCAAGGATCTATTCTTCATGTACAGGGGGATAGAATCAGTTATGGAAAGATGAGACAAGTATTAAGTCTTTTACAGACTACATCACCATCTTACATCTTATTAGCTTCTTTAGACTGTGCGAGAAAACAAATTGCATTGGATGGAGCAGATCTTATCAAAAAATCCATTGAAAGAGCAGATATTCTAAGAGAAGAGATAAATAAGATCGACGGATTTAAATGTTTTGGCAGAGAAGTTCTTGACGGTATGGGAAAATATTCTTTTGATCCCACTAAAATAGCCATCAGTGCCAGAGACCTGGGCCTTACCGGATATCAATTAGAAAGAATATTTGTGGATAAATACAATATCCAGCCTGAACTTTCTGACTTTTATAATGTACTCTTAGTTACTACTTTTGGAGATACCCTTAAAAGTCATGAGAGTGTTATCGCTGCAGTAAAAGAGATCTCAAATGAAACAAAGCATGAAGGAGAGATTCCTACTTTTAAAGATATTCCAAATGTCCCAGAGATGGAACAAAACCCTAGAGAAGCATTCTTCAGTGAAAAAACCAGAACACGTTTAGAAGAAGCTGTAGGAGCTATAAGTGGTGAATTTATCATGGCATATCCTCCTGGAATACCAATTCTCTGCCCTGGTGAGAGAATCACAGAAGAAATAATTGATTATGTTGAAGATCTTAAGAAAGCTGGGCTCAGTGTCCAAGGTCTAGAAGATGTAAATCTTGAAAATATAAATATAATACAGGAGATTGACGCTGTTTATCTTTTCGTAGAAAAAGTTCAAAACTTTATTCTTGGAGTTCCTTTTAATTTAGGAGCAGCAGTAACAGGAACTGAATTTGCTATAGACTATCTTTTCGGTGAATATCCTGAACTTAAAAACGTCATAGAATTAATTGAACCTGTACGTGAAGATGAAAATCTATTCGATAAAAGACTTAAATTTGTAAACTCAGTTATATCTACATCAAAAGTTCTTGCAGAAAGAACAAGGGAATTAGTTACATCCGGATACAGGCCAATCGTGGTAGGAGGAGATCACTCTATCTCACTGGGTAGTATCTCAGGGTTATTGGCAGAAAAAAGGGATGCCGGTGTTATCTGGATAGATGCTCATGCAGATATGAATACTGCTGATACAAGTCCTTCAGGTAATATCCACGGGATGGTCCTTGCCGCTCTTATGGGCCATGGAGATGCAAAGCTAACTAGATTGAATAAGGGTAATTTCCTTGATCCAAAAAAAGTTTTATTGTTTGGTGCTAGAGATTTAGATCCTGGAGAATTAAATTTTATAGAAAAATATGGTGTTAATTTAATAACACATGATGAGGTCCTTGAGATGGGATTAGTAGCTGCCTTGGAAAAAGCAAAGGAAATGCTCCAGGTTGAAGAACTTCATATCAGTTTTGATTTAGATTCTGTAGATCCAAATTTTGCCCCTGGAGTGAGTGTTCCAGTTAACGATGGTTTTGAAAAAGAAGAGATACTTGAAATTTTCTCTATTCTCTTTGAAAACTACAAGATTACTTCTGTTGATATAGTGGAATTAAATCCTCTTACAGATAAAGATGGCAAGAGTGTAGACTTTGTAAAAGAACTTATTGATTTTTTAGATGGAGTGGGAAGGTAATATCGTCTTTCATGAATAACTTTAAAGGTAAAGACAGGCACTTTCTATGGGACTTGAATCCATAAATTAAATAAAAGAACCAGAAAATAATCTGGTTCTTTTTTTATTGTGTTTATAAAAAAATTCTAATTAATTTAATATTAATGAACTATTATTTTTTATTTTTCTTTTTTCCTGATTTTAAAGATTTCTTTGCTTTTTTAGATGGCTTCTTTTTCTCTGATTTGCCCCTTTGGGATTCAGATTTCTTTTCAACATTGGAAATATTTTTTATCTCTGGTTTATTCTTGGCTACTGAAAATCCGAACTTACCGATGGCATCTTTAGCCATGGGATAGTATTCTCCGTGACAGTAATTTATCAGATTTCCCTTCTCTAAACAGAGTTTTCCATTTTCATCTAAAAGTTTGGAATCTATATGGGATCCCATAACCTCTGCGATAAAAAGATCGTGGGTTCCGAGAGGAACGATACTCTTCACCTTACATTCAATACTGACAGGACATTCATCGATATAAGGAACATCTATATGCGTCCCTTCCACCATGGTAAAGCCCATTTCTTTTATCTTATCCAGTTGTCTTCCCGACCGCACACCACAATAATCGGTTTCCTTTGTAAGTCTTCTATGGGGAAGGTTTATTGTAAACTGCATCGTTTCTTTTATATACTCGTATGAGAGTCTTTCGGGTCTTATGGAAATAGATAGCATGGGAGGCGTGGTACAGACTGTCCCAGCCCAGGCCACAGTAAATACGTTATCCTTTCCTTCACTGCTTCTTGAGGTAACCATTACCACTGGTACCGGATTTAAGATTACACTGCCTTTAAATTTTGTTTTCTTCATAAAACCACTCCTTAGATCTTTAGATTGTACTTTTATTATATCATTAAATAGAACTTCTAAAATAGTTTTATTTTAAAAAAAAAAATAAAACTATTCCTAACTTTTATGATCCTAGATTGTCAAATTAAAAGGATAAATAGATTTAGTTTATGTAATTTTAGAAATGACATTATGGTCTTATGTCAATATAGTGGACAACTTTTCTTCGTATTTTTTTTTTTCAAAATTTAAAGGAATCATTGTAAACTTATTATTGCTAGTCTTCAAAGGAATTTATGGGAGATCCCTGGGATCCATATGTTTCATCTTTTCCCTAAACTCTTTCTGCCTGGCAAGGAGGATAAGGCTTTTGATCCGATTATTCATAAAGGGATGCGTACTGAACACCTCCATGCTGAGAGTCCCTGAATCCCCATCCAGCTGTGCCAAAAATTCCTCTACATCAACTGAATCGTCCAAACCCCACGCTAGTTTTAGCAGGGAAGAGGTCAGGGGAATTAGATCCCCCCTGCTGGCTATAAGGGCCACTGAATCGGCAGAGTATTCACATGAGCGGCTCCACTTATAGAAGAAGAGTCGGCCCAGTCCAAACTGAGTACTCATTAAACCGATAATCCGCACGTGTCCGAATAAGATGTGTCCCATTTCATGCCCGATTACCGCCTTTATCTCGGTTTTGGAAAGCTTCTCCACCAGGCTGGATGTAAGAACCACAGTATAGGGTTCGCCATAACCAAAGGTATAGGCATTCATTACCGGGTTTTGGTTTATAAAGAGATCTATTTTCACAGGGGGAAGGAGTTTCTGAACTTCTTCAAGTGCCTCATAGAGGTCTGGGCGCTGATGGGGGCCGATCTGAACAGCATTGGCAAGGATCTCCTTCCGCTTCAGGTTTGATGTTATATAACCCATTCCAAAGATGAGCAGAAAAAGGACTCCTGCTAAGTATCCCCCCAAAAGGAGGATGACTACAGCAAAGATAAATCCCAGAGCGAGATCACGGTTCTCGGTTTTACAGCGGTAGTCTTCCAAGTTGATGGATCTGGCTGAGGGAAAAAGACCGGTCAGTGCCAATTTATGTTCCCGTACCACAGTTTCTGGGCACATTTCAACAAAGAGTATGGTGGTAACTGTCAGGAGGAGCAGGTCATCTAAAAGTCCCAGGAGAGGCAGGAAGTCATCAGGCGGAAATGGTAAAAAAACATAAGCAAGTGGAATGAAAACTAAAAACACCTTCAGCCACTTATTTACTCTGCGATCCTCTACCAGTCTCCAGGTAAGCCGGAAATGATTTAATATCTTGACAATCATAGTTCTCCTCCTTTCTTGTGCAGGAAATTAATCCAAATTTTATTCTTTTACAAAGAGTTTTAAAAAAAACTCCTAAAAATTAAAACTTTATTTCTATTATTAGACCTCTTACGGTATTTATTTATTTATTTATTTATGACTGTCCTCCTCATTTTATTATGCATAGGTAAGACTTTGATATTATCTCCATCTTTTCCCCACATCCGCACCGTACGTGAAAGTTTCCCCTCATACGGCGGTCCATCAAAATTATATTAATTTAATTTGTTTACAATTTAGAATTTCTTTTCTAAGATTATCAAATTTAGGATTACTAAAACTAGGGTTCTTTTTATGCAGTTCAATATGGATTTCTTTTTTGAGAATAACTAAATTCTCAAGGTTGTCTTTTCCTCCATATTCTCTTGGGATAATGTGATGTACAGCAAATTCGTTGAATTTTACGTATTCTCCCGTTACATAGCAGATACAATTTACTTGTTGATATGCTCTTATTCTTTGTAATTGCCATTCTATATCATTAGCATGATTTTCCCCAAGTGGTATATTTTTGTATAGTTTTTCAATTTGGTTAAATTTATCTTGCTTAATGGTAGGATTTTTAGGTGTTTTCTTTGAAAACATCATTGGATTTCTACACCTTCTTGCTTGTATAGTGAAAAGAGTTATACCTTTTATACTCCAAGTTTTATAATTGTATCCACGGAACCTTTTGCGGTATCTCTCATCCTTATAATTTCTCCTAGCTATATCTTTTAGTCTGTTATATATTACTTTATCAGTATTATATCCAATCGTTGATAGACTAATAGTTATATTGGTAGCAATTTGGTAATAATTTTGAATACCTCTTACTTGACTGTTATATAACAAAATATATTTAATACTTTGTTTTTTATGAATTTCTTTGATAGTTTTTTTAAGCTTTGTAGTACAGCTTTTAATAGCACTATCTTTTATCCAAGTTTGAGCTACTCGTTTTCCATTCTTACCTTTCAAGACGGTTTTTATTGCAAATCCTAGAAATTCAGATTTCTGTTTTCTTAAATTTACAATTTTAGATTTCTTTTTAGATATATCAAGTTTTAGTCTATTCTTTAGAAAAAGTTTGGTGATTCTAAACATTCTTTCAGCACTTCCTCTATCTCTACACATTAATTTAAAGTCGTCTGCATACCTGATTAAGAAAACTTCTGTTAAGTTTGTCTTTTTTATTGCAGGGTATTTATTGCTATCTGGCTTATATGTGTGGTCAGTTTTAAAAGTTTGCCATTGATTGCTTATCCACCAATCTAATTCGTTTAAGCATATGTTAGATAAAAGGGGACTAAGTATTCCTCCTTGTGGAGTTCCTTTATTGGGTATTTCTACCTCTCCATTCTTTTGATGTATAGGAGCTTTTAACATTGCTTTGATTATACTAAGAACTTTCTTATCTGTTATCCCAATGGTTATGCATTGTTTTATTAGTTTATTATGGTTAATATTGTCAAAGAAACCTTTAATATCAATATCTACACAGAAGTGTAGTTTACTGACATTTATTAGAATATTATTCCATGCAATTGCATGTTCAGCTCTTCTGTTAGGTCTAAAGCCATACGAATGTTGGTTAAATTTTTCTTCACATATAGGCTCAAGAATATTCTTGAACATCATTTGTATTACTTTATCTTCGATTGTTGGTATTCCTAAGGGTCTAGTTTTGCCATCACCTTTTGGAATATCCACTCTTCTAACCCCATTGGGTATGAAATTTTCCAGTCTATCAAGGATAGTTTGGTATGGGTTCTGGGTTTCGATAAATTCATCAATAGAGATGTTATCTATTCCAGTTGCCTTCTTACCATTTTCTTTTATATTTTTTATTGCTACTTCAAAGTTTTCCTTTTTGATTATTTCTGAAAAGATACTTTTCTTATTCATTTGACTCACCTACTTAAATTTGGTTAGACAAAATTATTATCTCGGTTTACCACCATTCAAAAATTCAATTGTAATTGTATTAATTTATATATAATTTTTGACTTGGGACTATCCCTCCACCGTTTATTATCACGGTTTCATAGGTACTGTATCCCTACTTTCACAAAGATAAAAGAATTTCGATATTTTATTATATCTTATATCCACCACTCCAGCTTTAACTGTTTAAAGTAAGTGTTCTTTGCTTTCCACGTTCCATAAATCCTATCTTTACATATCCAACTTAGATGATTGCTATGAGCCTGTATGCTTTATTAATGCCTATAACACTAAAAGGTTTTTCATAGGGCAGATTCTTACTAAACCTCACATACTTTCCTTTTTAGGAATCCGTACATTACTCTATACGTTCGGTTTTTAGACCCGTAAATTCGCAATTTCGTCAGTGATTTTATCACATTCTCATCATATTAGCTTTATAGACCCCCAGTCTATCGGTAACCTAGTTTCCATTGAAACTACCTTTCCTAAGGTAAAACCTTAGGGCTACTTCTTAACTGACTTCAACGAGCTTTATACCCCTATATATTAAAGTATATAGATGCATATCGTAGTATTAGGGTAAGAGTTTCAAGACGTTACGCCATCATTCCTCTTATCGGACTTACAGTTGTTGTCTTTATTTTTATTACTTAAAGACCCTTACAACTTTTCATTGTAAAACGTGTCGCACCTCCCCAACAATATCATTCATTTCACTTATTATTATTTTACATACTTTAATAATTTCCTCTAAATTAAATATCTCATTTTTCTATATTTTAGATATTTGTATGGTCGGTCATTTTGTCAAACGGCTCACCTATTTTCTTTAAGCAATTTTGGCTCTGTGTTAACCGTGGAGGAATTAATAACTTCTTAGCATAATTACAATACTGCCACAATAATTATCTCTTTTAATTTTTTTGACAAGCCTAAAAACAAAAGTATAATACATATATAAATAATAATAAAAATGGAGGCGATTAAGGTGAAAAAGAAAATAATTATAGGTTTATTATTTATAACAGCTATGACTTTTGGACATTATGGATCTTATAGTGATGAATTTGTCACGGGTAAAGGATATGGTTCCGTGGAAATGATGGATAGTGGGCATGGTTTCGGAGGAATGATGGGTAGAGGATATAATTTCGAAAGAAGAATGGAAATAATGCTGAATGAAAATAATCTGAGTGAAAAGCAGCGTGCAGAGATATTTACAATGATCCAGAGAAGAAGAAATTCAACTTATAAAAACAGCTTAGAAATTAGAGAAAAAGAGTTGGCATTAGAGAAAAAACTAGCTGTAGATAAGGTGGATTGGATAGCAGTTGAAAAATTAAATAAAGAAATTTCAGATTTTAGAGCTAAGGAAAGGTTAGAGGAAATGAAATTTATAAAAGAGATAGAGGATAAATATTAGGTTAAGATGGAATATGGGGTGGGGAAGAATTTATAGGAGTTTTTTCTGGAGTAGAATTCAACAGACAATAAATTAATTTACAAAAAATAAAAAAACAGAATATTTATGATTCTGTTTTTTTTTATTCGGCCAAACCTTTTTGTTGTAGCAGTTATTAACTACTAGGTTTTTATTATTAAAGAAAGAAGTAATTTTTTCATTCGATTATTTCGACGTCTATTATTAAAAAAAAGTTTATTTTTTTTTATAATATTTTTCAATATTAGATTTTGATGGATTTAAAACTTTCGAAATTATATTAATTTTGCTAATCTTTTGAACGAATACTGCTTTTAATTTTTTTATAATTGCTGCACCAGAACCATATATTTATCCAAGTAATTAGAGTTTGTATGATAAATAATAACATTTCTTATGAACAATTTACTAACTTTAGAAGAGGAATTAAAAAAAAGTGATTGTATATTATAAGAGTAAATATTTTTTGTATCTTGACGTATCAATAGGAGGGATTAAAATGAGTTTATCGATATCAAAAGTAGTAGAAATTAAGTGGACAGCCCTAATGATAGATGACGAAAGCCTCAGGGATTTAATCTGGGAGACATTGAAGGCAGCGGCAGCTGAGGAAGGTGTCACTCTCTCATCTAACCCTTACAGATTATTCACACATGAGCTGATGCTGATAACAAAATTGACAGCCATCAATAAAGGAATTAAAAAACTGAACTGGATAGATCATCTGGTGAATCTCACAGAACTTAATCTCAGTCAAAACCAGATAGCAAGCCTTGATGGGGTCAAGTTTCCCGACAGCCTTACAACTCTTGATCTTAATAACAACCAGATAGGGAACCTGGAGGGAGTGAAGTTCCCCAATAGCCTGACAGAACTTAATCTCAAGCATAACCAGATAGGGAGCCTTGATGGGATAAAGTTCCCTGATAGCCTTACAACTCTAGATCTTAACAACAATCAGATAGCGAACCTGGATGGAATGAAGTTCCCCCATAGCCTTACAACTCTCCATCTTAATAATAACCATATAACAAGTCTGGAGGGGCTGGACTTCACCGGTTTCGATAATCTGACAGCTCTTGGTCTTAATAACAATCAGATAGTGAGTCTGGAGAGGGTGAAATTCCCTCATAGCCTTACAACTCTCCATCTTTTCAGCAACCAGATAACCAGCCTGGAGGGGCTGGACTTCACCGGCCTCCATAGCCTGACAGCCCTCGGTCTTAATAACAATCAGATAAGGAGCCTGGAAGGGGTAAAGTTCCCCCATAGCCTTACAACTCTCCATCTTTTCAGCAACCAGATAACCAGCTTGAAGGAAGTGGAGTTTCCCCATAACCTGCAGAGTCTTGATCTTCTCAGCAACCAGATAAAGAATTTAGAGGGAATTAAGTTCCCTGATAACCTGCAGAATCTCGATCTTCTCAGCAACCAGATAACCAGCTTGGAAGGGGTGAAGTTCCCTGATAACCTACAGAATCTCGATCTTTCCAACAACCAGATAGATACAATTGCTGGGTTTGAAAAAGCATTTTCTAAACTTAATAAATTTTTTCGGATTTGTATGAATAGCAACCCTATCACAGGGACTGTAGAATACCTTAGGGTAACGGCTAAGATAGAGGCAGATAATCCGCACATCAATTTTACTCCTAGGTAGATTAAAAGGTTCAGCAGATTTATATAATGATAATTGGAAGTTATGGTAAAGGTATAGATGATGGAGCAGAAAAATTAGATTTTAATTCATATAAACACTTTAAAAAAGACTAAGTTTTATATTTTTAGTCTTTTTTTTAATAATGTTATTTAAAAAATAAAAATATTGTAAAAATAAAAAAACAAAACTCATTTTAAATTAACTTTTAATTAAATTTAACTTAAGAATTAGATAAAAAACAAAATAATAATATTTGAAATTAGTTGTTATCTGTTTCACTTAATCAAAAAAAATCTACAAG